>JBCBKF010000256.1:0-3369 GCA_038522255.1 Pseudomonadota bacterium | reverse complement strand
GCAGCCCTAGCGCAACCCGCCGCCGCGTTGAGTGCGGGTGGATCACCTCGTCGATATAGCCCTGGCTCGCTGCTACAAACGGGTTTGCAAACCGGTCTTCGTATTCCTTGGTTTTCTCCGCGATCTTTTCCGCGTCGCCCCGATCCGAGCGGAAGATGATCTCCACCGCGCCCTTGGCTCCCATCACCGCGATTTCCGCCGTGGGCCACGCGTAATTGAGGTCTCCGCGAAGGTGCTTTGAGGCCATCACGTCATAGGCGCCGCCATAGGCCTTGCGGGTGATGATGGTGATCTTGGGCACGGTCGCCTCGGCGTAGGCGAACAGCAGCTTTGCGCCGTGCTTGATGATGCCTCCCAGTTCCTGCGCGGTGCCGGGCAGGAAGCCGGGCACGTCGACAAAGGTCACAATCGGAATCTCGAACGCGTCGCAGAACCGCACAAAGCGCGCCGCTTTCTTGGCGCTTGCAATGTCGAGCACTCCGGCGAGCACCATTGGCTGGTTCGCGACCACGCCCACGGTGCGCCCCTCCACCCGGCCGAAACCGCAGATGATGTTGGCGGCATGCGCGGGCTGGATCTCGAAGAAATCGCCCTCATCGAGCGTCTTCGCGATCACCTCATGCATGTCATAAGGTTGATTGGCGTTGTCGGGGATAATCGTGTCGAGCGAAGGCTCCAGCCGGTCCCACGGATCAGTGGTCGGGATCTGCGGGCCCATCTCGCCTGAGGCTTCGGGCCGGTTTGATAGCGGCAGATAGTCAAAGAACCGCCGCGTCGCGAGCAGCGCCTCAACATCGTTTTCATAGGCAACATCGGCAACGCTAGTCTTGGTCGTATGCGTGATCGCGCCGCCAAGTTCCTCTTGCGTGACGACTTCGTTGGTGACGGTCTTCACCACGTCCGGCCCGGTGACGAACATGTAGGAACTGTCCTTCACCATGAAGATGAAGTCGGTCATGGCGGGCGAATAGACCGCTCCTCCTGCGCACGGCCCCATGATGAGGCTGATCTGCGGGACAACGCCGCTGGCGAGCACATTTTTCTGGAACACCTCGGCATAGCCACCCAGCGAGGCAACGCCTTCCTGAATGCGCGCGCCGCCTGAATCGTTCAGGCCGATCACGGGCGCGCCCACCTTCATCGCGGCGTCCATGATCTTGCAGATCTTCTCCGCGTGACGCTTGGAAAGCGAGCCGCCGAAGACGGTAAAGTCCTGCGAGAAGACGTAGACGAGACGGCCATTGATCGTGCCCGATCCGGTGACGACACCATCACCGGGGATCTTCTGATCTTCCATGCCAAAGTCGACGCAATCGTGCTCGACGTAAGTGTCGACTTCCTCGAAGCTGCCTTCGTCGAGCAGCACGTCGAGCCGTTCGCGCGCAGTCAGCTTGCCCTTGGCGTGCTGCGCGTCGATGCGCTTTTGCCCGCCCCCCATGCGCGCAGCTTCGCGGCGGCGTTCCATTTCAGCGATGTTGGCGGACATGCAGGGCTCCTCTCTATCGTAGTTCTGGTTGCGCGATGCCCCACGCGGCGGAATGGGTCAACGCCGGGCTGTGGGCGCTAGAGTCTGAGCGTCAGCGTCTTGGCAAGGGCTGGCGAGATCGCCTCAACCACGCGCAGCGCCTTGGTAATTCCGATATTGGCTTCGGCCTTGTTCTTCTCGATCGCGACAAGGATTCGGCGCGCGCACTCTTGCGCGGACATTTTGGGTGCGTCCCGGCCCTCGTTCATCTGAGTGTCCACTACAGGCGGCAGCGCTTCGATCACGTGGATGTTCGTGTCTTTGAGCTGCGTGCGCAGACCAAGGGTGTAGAACCGCAAACCCGCTTTGGTCGCGCAATAGACCGAAGCGCGCGCAGCAGGCGCAATGGCGAGGCCCGAGGTGACGTTGACGATTGCGGCTTCGGGGCGCGATTTGAGCGTTTCCATCAAACCCACGATGAGCCGGATGGGCGCTGTGAGATTGGCGTAGATCGCCGCATCGCTGGCATCGGGATCGGGCTTCCCGGCGCGCGGCGAGGTGTGGGAGGGGCCGGTGCGAAATTCGTGATCGACCAATTGCCCGGCATTGTTGATTAGCGCGTCGATGTCACGCCCTGCCATGGCGGCAAGCAGGCCGTCCACTCCGGCTGCATCCGAGAGATCGGCTTCGATCACTTCAAAGCCTGACCGGCGCATCGCAGTGACACGCTCTGCGTTGCGGCCGGTCGTGATAACCTCGGCGCCCTTCGCCTGAAGCTGCAGGGCAAGTTCGCGGCCAATGCCATTAGTGCCCCCGGTGAGGAGAACCGTCTTTGCCTGCAGATCCATCGTCCGGGCCTTATTTCAGTAGAACCAGTTCTTCCGCCATCGTGGGGTGGATCGCTGTGGTCGCGTCGAAGTCCGCCTTGGTCAAGCCCGCTTTCACTGCAACTGCCGCCGCCTGCATGATCTCCGGGCTCTCCGGACCGATCATGTGCACGCCGACAATCTTGTCATTCGCGGCATCGACGATCATCTTGTAAAGCCCGCGTTCGCTGCGACCGGCCACAACGTTCTTCATCGGGCGAAAGTCGGACTGGAAGACGTGGACACTGCCAAGCCTGTTGCGCGCCTCACCCTCCGTCATGCCGACCGAAGCGATAGGCGGGTGGCTGAAGACAGCACTGGGGATGCAGCTATGGTCCACCGCATAGGGCTCAACGCCGCCGAACACGCTGTCGGCAAAGGCCTGGCCTTCACGGATCGCGACGGGTGTTAGCTGCACGCGGTCTGTTACATCCCCCACAGCATAGATATAGTCGATATTGGTCTTGGAAAAGGCATCGACCTTGATCTCGCCCTTCTTGCCGAGCTCCACGCCGACTGTCTCGAGGCCAAGCCCTTCGCTGTTGGGCACTCGGCCCGTTGCGACCATGACCTGTTCGAACACCCGCTCTTCATGGCCGGTCAATTTGACCAGCAGCGTGCCATCATCCTGCTTGCGGACATATTCGAACTCGACATTGAAGCAGAACTCGATGCCCTTGCCGAGGCTGATCTGGAGCAGCCGATCGCGCAAAGCCGGATCGTAGGAGCGCAGGATCACATCGGAACGGTTGGCGATCGTGACCTTGCTGCCGAACTCGTTGAAGATGCCAGCAAATTCGTTGGCGATATAGCCGCCGCCCGCGATCAGGACCCGCGCGGGCACTTCGTCGAGGTGGAAGGCTTCGTTCGAAGTGATGCAATGCTCATTGCCTTCAAATTCGGGCATGTGAGGCTTTGCGCCGGTGGCGATCAGGATATACTTGGCTGTGATCACCTTGCCGCTCGCAAGCGTCACTTCGTGCGGACCAGTGATCTCAGCGCGCTCATCAAACACGGTGACGTCGTGGTTTGAAAGGG
>JBCBKF010000255.1:0-3385 GCA_038522255.1 Pseudomonadota bacterium | reverse complement strand
TTGTAGTCCCAGATCGGCTGGACGACACCCGTCTCGGAATTGACGTGCTGAATGGCTACGATTGCATCTCCACCCTTCGACAGCGCGATTTCTAGGTTTTCTCTTCCAATGAGTGCGCCGTCCCCTAGGCCGAGGATCTCAGCATCCGGCGCTGCCCTGAACACCGCATCATGCTCCACCGCGCTCACGATACGCTGCTTGGCCTTGCTCCGGTTGAGCGCGATCCACAGGGCCTCGCTCGCGCCGCTGGTGAAGATCAGCTCGCCTTCCCAGCCAAGCGACCGCTTGATCCGCTCGCGCGCGTCCTCAAGCGCCGCTTTCGCCTTGCGACCCTCCGCGTGTGGGGAGGACGGGTTGGCCCAAATCGCAAAACCCTCCTCCATCGCTGCCCTTGCTTCGGGGCGCAGCGGAGAGGTCGCGGCGTGATCGAGATAGATGCGAGACGTCATAAAGGCTTTAAATGCGAACGATTCTCAATAATTTGCGCATCGGTTACCGCTCGTATATAGGGCTTGCGTTCGCGCGTGCCAGCCGATGCGGCGCGTCACCCATTCCAGCAAGGTATCTGCATGCCCACAGTGATCTTTCCCGGCCCCGAAGGCCGTCTCGAAGGCCGTTTCTCCCCGCCCCCGCGCCCGCGCGCGCCAGTGGCGATGATCCTCCACCCCCACCCCGAAGGCGGCGGCACAATGAATGACCGGATCGTCCAGCGACTCTACAAGACCTTCGTGGATCGCGGCTTTGCCACCTTGCGCTTCAATTTTCGCGGTGTGGGCCGCAGCCAGGGCAGCTTTGACAGCGGCGTGGGCGAGTTGTCCGATGCGGCATCGGCGCTGGATTGGGTGCAGTCCATCCACCCCGAAGCGCAGACCACCTGGGTCGCGGGGTATTCGTTTGGTGCGCTGATCGGGATGCAGCTATTGATGCGGCGTCCGGAAGTACGCGGCTTCATCTCGGTCGCCCCGCCCGCCAACATGTACGATTTTTCGTTCCTGGCGCCGTGCCCGGCCTCGGGAATTTTCGTTCAGGGTGCAGCGGACACAGTTGTGCAGCCCATGGCCGTGCAAAAGCTGGTCGATAAATTGCGCACGCAGCGCCACATAACCATCCACCACGACGAGATCCCGCGTGCCAACCACTTCTTTGAAAACGAGGTCGAAGACATGATGGCGAGCGTCGACAATTACCTTGATTTCCGCCTTTCTCCCGACTGCCCTATAAAATAATCCGCTTGATCAGCGCAGGGTTGGCGCGGGTGTTTTTCGGTTGACGTTCCGAGTTAAGAAATTTCGGGGTTTGGACCTGCGCGAATATCTGCGCTTTGCCGTCTCGGGTGCGGCGGCGATCGGCACATACCTGCTGCTGTTCGCTGCATTTCGGCGCGGACTCGCCGTGCCACTGTGGGCGGCTACGGGGACGGCCTATGGCCTCGCGACCTGCGTGAACTACTGGCTCAATTATCACTGGTCCTTCGCTTCCAAGGAAGCGCCTCGTAGTGCCTTTCTCAAATACGGCGTGATCGCCCTTACCAGTGTGACGCTCAATTCACTCACCGTGCCTTTTCTGGTGGGCCGGGGCGTCGAGCCATCGCTGGCGGGGTTTGCCTTTGCGATTACCTGGCCGATTTTCTCCTTCTTCGCCCAGAAATACTGGGCCTTCAAAAGCGCCTGAGCGACCCTCAAGACGGATTCACGACTGGAAGAAAGTTTCAAACAGCACACCCGTTGCAGGCTGCGACGGGTCTCAATCCGCAACGCGAAACAATTTTGAAACAATGAGATTAAGCGGTAGCCTCCTGACCGAGTGCTTACCCCAATCAACGGGCGCTCATGTGACGAAACGAACCCCAAGGAGTTCCCTGCCATGAATTACGCCGCTCAATCCCGAATGCCCAATGCGGGTGCGCTTGTCGGCTCACTCGCTATCCCTGCCGGTATCGGCGCGCTTTTGGTCACTGGCCTGGCGGTGACCTATGCCTTGCCGGTGCCAAAGGACAACCCGATAGGCGTCACCGTAACCCCAGAACCGATCGACCTGCCACCGCCCGAAGTGGTCGAGCCCGAGACGCCCGAGCCCACAACGCAGCAACAAGCCTCCAAGCCGGTCGCGCCCGATACGCCGTTTGTCTTTGATCCTGGCCCCGCAGTCCAGACCGACCCGATCGATGCGCTGGACGATACGCTCGTCCTGTTGCCACCCGTTGATCTGCCCGGAGACCTCGCCGGACCGCCCGGCCCAGCGCCAAGCCCGCTTGCCGAACCCACCGCCGCTGTCCCGCGCGGCAATCCTGGCGACTGGATCACGACCAGCGACTATCGCACCAGTTGGCTCAACCGCGGTTTTGAGGGCACGGCGCGCTTTACGCTCGCAATCGACGCGCGCGGGCGGGTGAGCGATTGCGCCATCACCGCCTCGACCGGGCACTCTGTGCTCGACGGCGCAACCTGTCGCCTCTTGACGCGCCGCGCCCGCTTCAATCCGGCTCGCGATGGCGCTGGCGAGAAAGTGCCGGGCACCTTCTCGAGTTCCATCACCTGGCGGATCCCAGAATGAATGCGCTGCGGGGCCGGGGGTCAGTCGCCTCCGGCCTCGCCAATCATATCTATCGGCGCGGCTCCATCGGCGTCAGGCAAAGTCCAGATTAGCACATTCACCACCGCCACAAGGGCAAGGATCACCATCAGCACCGGCTTGGTCGGATCGCCCGTCTGCCGCCATAAGGCGTAAGCGCCGCCGAAGAGCGCAAAGACCAGCAGCATCACCACCGCCAGCGTGATGCCGACATTGTCGACAAAAAATTCGGTGATAGCTTCCCACAAGCCAGACATCAGTTCGGGGCTCCTCTCTTCGTATTGCAAATTCTTGTATCCGAACCCTTGCGCCAAGCGTCATGGCATTGGAACATCGCGGTCCTACGGTATAAAAGTAACGCGTTTGGATGCAGGAGAATACAATGGGAATTTTCAGCTCAATCAAAAGCGCAATCTGGGGATCGGATGAAGAAACGACCGAAACCAAGAGCGCCGCGCCCGCGCCTGAGGCCGCTCCCGCTGCACCCGAGCGCGAAGCGATCAGCGAAGTCGACGTGGTCGCCCGCGTCAGCAACATTCCAGGCGCCGACAGCCTGAATTGGCGCACGTCGATTGTCGACCTGATGAAGTTGCTCAATCTCGATTCCAGCTATGACAACCGCAAGGAGCTTGCAGGCGAGGTTGGCATCGAAGGCTATTCAGGCTCGGCTGAAGACAACATCGCGCTGCATAAGGCGGTGATGAAGAAACTTGCCGAAGCGGGCGGCATCGTACCCGATGATCTGAAGGACTAAGTTGCTCCGCGCCCGGCGCGCCGTTAGGCATGTCGGCATGGACAATATATCACACAATTT
>JBCBKF010000254.1:0-3420 GCA_038522255.1 Pseudomonadota bacterium | reverse complement strand
GGCTTTGGCGGCGACGTGTTGAATGGGGACGCGGGTGATGACGTGCTGAACGGCGGCGGCGGCAACGACACCCTGAACGGCGGCGAAGGCGATGACACCCTGGACGGCGGCTCGGGCGCCGACGTCCTGAATGGCGGTGCGGGTTTCGATACCCTCACCGGCGGAACCCAGCAGGACACCTTTGTCTTTGACGCCGACGCAATACCCAACGACGCGGATATCGTGACCGACTTCAACGCCGGCCAGGATAATATCGAGTTCCAGAATGCGGGTGGCAAAGCCTTCGTCTTCGAACAGGTCGGTAACGATGTCACTGCCACCGCTGACGGTACTTTGATCGCGACCTTCCTGAATGCCGATGTTGCCGATGTGATCGACGATTCGGACTTCGACGCGCCGCCAGCCAGCGTTGTTGACGGCACGCCCGCGCCAATCATGATGAGCGCAAGCCCCATGTCGGTGCAGGTTCTCGCTCAAGACGCTCTGTTCGTCTTTAATGAGAACCCGGCCGAAGACATGGGCCCGGGTGGAATGAGCGGCGAGCCGATGATGCCGATGACGCTGTCGATAAGCTCGATCTACGGAGAAGAATCGCTCAGCCTTCCAGGTGATGAGGGCAACGGCTCTCTCAATTCGCTTGATGATGCATGGATAACGCACAACACCATGGGTCTGGACACCCTCTTCTAAAGCGGGTTCGCCAGCCAATTTGAAGTCAAGTCCATACGAACAAGGGGCGCGCCGGTCAGACCGATGCGCCCCTTTTCAATGGTGAGTAAGAGCCTGCTGAAAAATGAGCGAAAGCGCGCCGCGCTCGCACTATCAATCGTTGCGGAATGCGCGCGCGAATTGATCGAGCAAAGGCTTTGTGACGTAGGAAAGCATTGAGCGGCTGCCCGTTTCGATAAACAGCTCCGCTGGCATTCCCGTGACCAGTTCAATGCCTTGCTCGGCAAGTGCTGCATCGCTCGACAACGCCACACGCACGCGGAACAGCCGCGCCCCTGTCGCCTCGACTGTTACCGGGTCCGCGGAGACGAAGGTAACCTCACCGGTCAGTTCCGGGGTCGTCGCCTGATTGAACGCAGACAGGCGGATGCGGGCAGGTTGGCCGAGCGCGACCCGATCAATATCCGAAGGCAGCACGAGCCCATTGAACACCAGTTGATCGCTTTGCGGGACGATTTCGGCAATCGTTTCCGCCGGACGCACCACTTCGCCGATCGCAGCATAGGCGAGCTTGTCGATCGTGCCTGAATGCGTGGCGCGCACTTCTGAACGGTCGAATTCGTCTTCCGCGCTCGCACGGGTTATCCGGCTGTCATTGATAGCCGCCTCAACCCTTGAGAGTTCGGCGCCCGCATCCGCCCGCGCCGTCTGACCAATCTGAATACGTTGCTGCTCGGCCTCGGCCATGCCCGCATTGGCTTGCGCTATGCTCGCCTGCAGCGCGCCAATATTGCCAGCAAGATCAATCGCAGTGCGCTCCATCTCGTTGAGCCGCCGGATCGTGACGTAGCCCTGCTCGCGCATTTCGCGCAGCATTTCAAGCTCCGGCACGATCAACGCCTGCTGCTGTTCAAGCGAGGAAATCTGTGCGCTGTACCCGTCAATCTGACGTTTGAGCTGGTTGACCCGCTCCGCCAATTGGCCGCGCAGGCTCAACTGCTCGGCTCGGTTAAGCGCAAAGCGCCGCTTCTCTGCCGCCATCGCCGCGCGCGCCTCCTCGCTATCATCTTCGAGAAGATCCGGAGGAAAGCGTATGTCGGACCGGTTATCAACTTCCGCGCTCAATCGCGCGCGCTGGGCCAGCAATTGCGCAAGCGTGCGCTCCGAAAATTCGGCGCGCACTTCGCTCACATCGGTCGCCAGGCGGACGAGCAGATCGCCCTCTGCAACCCGATCACCATCGCTGACATAAATCTCGGAGATTACCCCGCCGGTGGGGTGGGCTACACGCTTGATACGCGATTCCGGCGCAACCTCTGCGGCCGCGATGACCGCGCCTCCAATCGGGACGAGCGCACCGCCGCCGATCACAAGAGCGACCAGCGCAGCTGACGCGATCCTGGCTGTGCGGATACGCCTTTGCACGCGTTGTTCAAAGATGTCCCCAGCGCCTTTTGCATCATCCACCAGGACGAGGTCACGCGACTGGCTGACGTCGATTGCGGTGGAGCCGGTCACGGATTTGTCCCCGTTTGATAGGCATCGTCGTGCTCCTGAGAGGCCTGTGGCCCGCTCTGCTTTTCGCTTGGCCCGCCAGCAGGCTGGGGAGCGTTGGCGGGTGAACGGATTGGCGTTGCAGCAGGCGGCGTCACCACCCGCGCAAGCACTTCGTCGCGATCACCGAACGCGCTTTGACGGCCTTTTTGCAGCACCAAGACCTTGTTCACCTGGCGCAATGCAGAGGGGCGATGCGCAACCAGAACGACAATCGCTGCGCGCGAACGAGCATCTGCGATGGCAGCGTCCAGAGCCACCTCCCCTTCGGAATCGAGGTTGGAATTGGGCTCATCCAGCACGATGAGAAAGGGATCGCCGTATAATGCGCGCGCCAGTCCGATCCGTTGCCGCTGCCCGGCCGAAAGCTGCATTGCTCCTGCGCCAACACGCGTATCATACCCTTCAGGCAAAGCGAGGATCATGTCATGAACGCTCGCCGCCCGGGCTGCTGCAATAACCATTTCGGAGTCGGGTTCAGGCTCAAATCGCGCGATGTTTTGTGCAACGGTGCCGTCAAACAGCTCAACGTGCTGGGGCAGATAGCCCAGATGAACGCCGAGCGCATCCGGCTCCCACTGATCGAGGCTGGCCCCGTCAAGGCGAACGCTGCCATCGGCGGGTGCCCATATCCCCACGAGCGCGCGCACCAGGCTGGTCTTGCCCGCCGCGCTTGGCCCGATGATGCCCACAGCATCACCTGCCTCCAGCGAAAAGTTGATTTCGCGCAGCACCGGTTCGTCCGCCCCGGCGGGTATGACCGCAAGTTTTTCGACCTTTAAAGCGCTGCTTGGAGCGGGCAGCTGGGTCCCGACTTCTGCGTCATCGCTCACAGCGGCAAATACAGCATCAAGCCGCGCCCAGCCCTGCCGCGCCGCAGTGAAGGAGCCCCAATGGGCAATCGCCTGATCAATCGGTGCGAGCGCGCGCGCAGCCAGGATTGACGATGCGAACACGATCCCCCCGCTCGCTTCTCCCGCCAGATACAACAGCGCCCCCACGCTCAGCACAACGCTTTGCAGGAACATGCGAAAGATGCGGCTCATGCCGGATAAAAGGCTGCCGGTGCGCGTAACCTTGTCTTGCGCGGCGCTCAACTGAGTGCTGGCCGCGTGCCAGAAATTATACATACGCTCGCTCATGCCGAGCGCGCGGATCGTTTCGACATGGCGGCGGGTGTCGTGCGCAAGCTGGGAC
>JBCBKF010000253.1:0-3439 GCA_038522255.1 Pseudomonadota bacterium | reverse complement strand
GGCGGCGCAACTCGCACCGGGGCGGGGGGAGCCGGCGGGATAACCCGCTGGGCCGGAACAAGCTCTTCTCGCACGGTCTCTCGCACAATCACGCGCTGTTGCTGTGTCGTCTGGACCGGAACCAACACGGTTTGCTGTTGAACGTAACCATAGGCGGGCACGGGCGGTGCATATCCGTAACCGTACCCATAAGCGGGTGGCGCGTAAGCTTGGTATCCGTATGCCGGATAGGCGGGAATGGTGCGGGCAGCGATGCGCGGCGCGCTGCCGTCGGCATATTGCTGGAGGTATCCATCAAGCGCGGCTTCGCAATCATAACGGTCGTTCTTTTTGCCACCCCCGATGAGGTTGCCGAGCAAGATGCCGGCGAGGCCGCCAACACCGGCTCCGATCAAAGTACCGCCGAGGCGCTCCCCATCAGCAACGACGTTGCCTAAGATCCCGCCCCCGATCGCGCCGAGCAGGCCGCCGATGATACCGCCCTTTTCCTTCTCACTGCGGCCATCGGTCCGGCGACGACATTCATCGAGCCATTGTTCACGGTTGAAGACCACCGGCACAGCAGCGGGCGCCGGTGCATAAGCGACCGGGATATACCCTTGCTGCACGTAAGCGGTTTGAGCGTAGCCCTGCTGGAGAGTGGCTGTATCGACCTGGGAGCCCACTGCTGGTGCGCTCGAGGCAATCCGACGCGTACGCGTAATCGTTTCCACGCCATCGGCGCCAATGGTGGTCGTGGTCGTTTCCCCGCCGACTGGCAGCGAGCGATACTCAGGGGGAAGCGTCTGCACTTCGCTGGCCGGCATCGGGCTTTCAAGCGCGGGCGCCGGGACGGCTGGCGCCGAGCCACCGACGGGCGGCAGCTCAGGGAGCGGTGGAAGCGTCTCATCCTGCGCTGCGGCGGGCGCGCTAATCGAGATTGCCAAAGCGCTCGCCATTACGAAGCTGGCTGCGCGATAAGAAGTGGTGACAGACAGCATCGAATATCCCCTCAGCAAACAGATCGCGACTCGCCGCGTTCTGCGATAGACCTTGCGTTAGCGTTTTGGTTACCATCGCATCACGCGCCGGACCAAACTGAGCGAAGGGGTTGTCTCGTTTCGGGTCGATGCTCGCTCGAACTCTTAGCCGAGTGTTAACCAAGACCCTTTGTGATGTTGCTTTACAGTAACGCGGGATCAAACCCTGTTCGACAAAAGCTGAGCCAAAGCCTCGATGCCGTGTGCGTCTTCAAGCGTGAAGCGAGCAGGCAGCGGGCTGTCCAGATCGATAACTGCGATGACACGGCCCTCTTGCATGATCGGGACGACCAGCTCTGATCGGCTCGTTGCATCGCATGCGATATGACCGGGGAAGGCGTGAACATCCTCAACGCGCTGCGTTTCGCCGCTTTCTGCCGCCGCCCCGCACACACCTTGGCCAAGCGGGATGCGGATGCAGGCTGGCCGGCCGACAAACGGTCCAAGCACGAGCTCTTCGCGCCCGTTCTCCCTATCTGGCGCTATACGATAAAATCCTGCCCAATTCAGATCCGGGACAAACTCCCAGATTAGCGCCGCCACATTCGCCATATTCGCAATGCCATCAGGCTCGCCATCCGTGAGCGCTTTGGCTGCATCGTGCAATTGGCGATAAAGCTCTTGAGCGCTGAGCGCGGTGTCTGGCTTGAAATCATACATGGCAATTACCCTCGCTGCGCGAAACTTTGCGCGCCTCAGATGTTGTCGCAAGGCCAGCGCTTCTCTATCGCAATTGTATGGCTATCATTCGCAAGCTAGCAATCGCTGTTTTAGTTTTTGGTGTCGTCCTGGGCGCCGCCGGATTCTTCCTGTTGCAAGGAGACGCAGCGGAACTCACCGTCGAAGAAGTGGCGGGGACCGATCCGACTCTGGGCGAACCGGAGCCGCAATCGGTTCCAACTATTCAAGTGGCAAAACCGGTGGGCTGGGCTGAAGGCGAATTGCCGGAGCCGGCAGCGGGTCTTGCGGTTAGTCGCTTTGCTGACGGCCTCGACCACCCCCGTGTTCTCTATGCGCTGCCGAACGGGGATGTGCTGGTCACTTTGACCCGCGCGCCGGCAAAGCCGGAAGAAAGCCAGCCTGAAGGGGTTATGGCGACAATCGAGGCCTGGGTCGCAGAATATTTGTTTGATCAAGCTGGCGCTTCGGGCGCCTCGCCCAATGAGATCGTCTTGCTGCGCGATGCTGATGGCGATGGTGTTGCGGAGGTGCGCGAAACGATCCGCACCGCTGGTCTTGATTCGCCGTCAGGCCTCAGTTGGCATGATGGGACATTGTATGTCGCCAATCATAACGCCGTGCTCGCTTTTGACTATGAGCTCGGCAGTCTCGAAGTCACAGGCGAACCCAAAAAGCTGATGGATTTGCCAGCAGGCGGAGGCCACTGGATGCGCAATCTTGAGGTCCATCCCGATGGCGACCGCTTCTATGTCGCGGTTGGCTCGGTTAGCAATATTGGTGAGCGCGGAATGGAGGTCGAAGCTGGCCGCGCGATGATCTGGGAATTTGACCTCACCTCAGGGCGGCAACGCCAGTTCGCGGCTGGTCTGCGCAATCCCAACGGATTGGACTTCAGCCCCTGGACGGGCGAATTGTGGACCACAGTCAACGAACGCGACATGCTCGGATCAGATCTGGTGCCTGACTACCTGACCAACGTCCCGGTCGGCGCGCAGTATGGCTGGCCTTGGCTCTACTTCAAGGACAACATCGATCGCCGGGTGAAGACGCCCATGCCCGCTTACATCATGGAATACACTCGCAATCCCGAATTCGCGCTCGGGCCTCATGTGGCAGCGCTCGGCATGGTGTTCACCAAAGAAGGTCACCGGATGGGCGAGAAAATGGCGAGCGGCGCGTTCATCGCTCGCCATGGTTCGTGGAACCGCAAGCCACCGTCTGGCTATGATGTCGTCTATGTCGCATTTGACGAACGCGGCAATCCCATCGGCAAACCTGAACCCGTCTTGACCGGATTTCTGAAAGATGACGGCACCACCCGAGGTCGCCCAACCTGGGTTGAATGGGGATCCGTTGGGTCGCTGCTTGTGTCAGATGATACGGCGGGCATCATTTGGCGCGCGATCGCCCCAGATGCTGAACCGGGTGCAGCCATTGCGCGCGTGACGAGCGGGAAGCTCCCGCCGCTTCGTGAGCTCCGCGATCCGCGCGCGACGTTTGAAGAGGATTATCTGCGCCGCCAGGCAGGGCAGGTGGCGAATTAGAGCTTGATGCCAGCGCGGCCGGCAAGCTCGATCGCGAACTGGTACGCCGTTCGCCCAGACCGGTTGCCGCGTCCGATGGCCCAGGCAAGCGCTTCTTCTTCATCAAAGCTGAGGCCAACCGGTTCAGTATAGCCACGCAGGATTTCGAGATATTCGCTGCGTTCGCAAGGATGAAAGCCGAGCGTAAGCCCAAAA
>JBCBKF010000252.1:0-3452 GCA_038522255.1 Pseudomonadota bacterium | reverse complement strand
ACATCAACCTGCAATTCTACCAGGGCGCGAAAATCGGCATTGTCGGCCCCAATGGTGCGGGCAAGTCGACGCTGATGAAGATCATGGCCGGGATCGACAAGGACATCACCGGCGAAGCGTGGGCGGGTGAGAACATCACCGTGGGCTATCTGCCGCAGGAGCCACAGCTGGACGAAAGCAAGACCGTGCTCGAAAACGTCAAGGACGGCGCGCGCGAAACCGCTGATCTGGTCGAGCAATTCAACTCCGTCTCCGCGCAGATGGCCGAACCCGACGCCGATTTCGAAGCCCTGGGTGACCAGATGGCTGAACTGCAGGCCAAGATTGACGCGGTCGATGGCTGGACGCTCGACAACCAGCTCGAAATCGCGATGGAAGCTTTGCGCTGCCCGCCCTCTGACAGCGGGGTTGAGAGCCTATCGGGCGGGGAGAAACGCCGCGTTGCGCTCACCCGCCTACTGATCCAGAAACCCTCGATCCTGTTGCTGGACGAGCCGACCAACCACTTGGATGCTGAAAGCGTCACCTGGCTCGAAAACCACCTCAAGGAATACGCCGGCGCCGTCCTGATGATCACCCACGATCGCTACTTCCTTGATAACGTGGTGGAATGGATCCTCGAACTCGATCGCGGCACCTATTACCCCTACGAAGGCAATTACTCGACCTATCTGGAGAAGAAGGCCAAGCGCCTCGAACAGGAAAGCCGCGAGGAATCGGGCAAGCAAAAGGCCCTCGCGCGCGAGTTGGAATGGATCCGCCAGACCCCGTCCGCGCGCCAGACCAAGTCCAAGGCCCGCGTTCGCAAATTTGAAGAACTGCAAGACGCTCAGGCAGGCCGCGCGCCGGGCAAGGCACAGATCATCATCCCCAATGGTCCGCGCCTTGGCGGCAAGGTGATCGAGGCGAAAAACATCTCGAAAGCCTATGGTGATAAACTGCTATTCGAAGACCTCTCCTTCATGCTGCCGCCGGGCGGTATTGTCGGCGTGATCGGTCCCAATGGTGCGGGCAAGTCGACCCTGTTCAAGATGATAACCGGGCAGGAAACGCCCGATTCAGGCACGATCGAAATCGGCGACACGGTGCATCTGGGCTATGTTGACCAATCGCGCGATGACCTGACGCCCACCAACAATGTCTGGCAGGAAATCTCCGACGGGCTCGACTACATGACGGTGAACGGCCACGACACCTCGACGCGGGCCTATGTCGGTGCGTTCAATTTCAAGGGCGCGGACCAGCAAAAGAATGTCGGCAAGCTGTCGGGCGGGGAGCGCAACCGCGTCCACATGGCCAAGATGCTCAAGCAAGGCGGCAACGTGCTGCTGCTGGACGAGCCGACCAACGACCTCGACGTCGAGACGCTGGGCGCGCTTGAAGACGCGATCGAGAACTTCGCCGGCTGCGCCGTGGTGATCTCGCACGACCGCTTCTTCCTTGATCGCCTCGCGACGCATATCCTCGCATTCGAAGGCAACAGCCACGTCGAGTGGTTCGAAGGGAACTTCGAGGCGTATGAAGAGGACAAGCGTCGGCGTCTGGGAGACGCGGCGGATCGGCCTACACGATTGGCTTATAAGAAGCTGACGCGGTGAACCGGGCGGCATTCGTGCCACCTTCAATACACGCTGCGTTAACGGCGCTTTAACCACCTTCTGCAAGCTTGGTCGCAAGACGAACAGGGGCAGAAGAGCATGTTCACCGGGGTGGCGGTTACTCTCGATATTCTGGTTCTGGCCGGGCTAATGGCTTGTGCCAGCGGTCTTGGCGCGGCCAGCTGGCATGGCGGACTATCGTTCCGGCGGCGCTGGCTCGAAGCGCGCGAGCGCGATCGCGCCCACCACACGCTGGCCCAGAACCTGCGCGCCGACGAGATTGCCCAGGTGCTCGATACCGCAAAGCAGCATCCGATACCGCGTCCCTCTCCCGATCACATCGCCAGCGCTTTGCGGCGCGGCCCGATTGACGCAAGCGTCGCGCAGCGCGTTCAGACCTGGCTGGAGGGCGAGGGTTTCATCCTGATTGACCCCGCCCCGGCGCGCGCCAGAGGCACTGAGCAAACCTTCGCCGAGGCAGATTTCACCGCTTGCACCGCTTTGCGCCTGCTCCCCGCTCCAACGCCCAGAAAGGCGGCGTGACCGCGCGACGTTCGGCCTAGGGGGCTACCCAGCGGCCTTGCCACTGCTCCTGCGCGTCTGTTTCAAAGCGCGCGCGAATGTGGCCCGTATGCGCGAGGTACAGCCAGTCGAGCTCGCACAGTGTTACCAGCAGCACGGCGAAATTGTCGCGAGCGGGGATCAATTGCTCATCGGTGGGTTCCACCCCCTCAAGCTCTGTCGGCAGTCCCGATGTGGGCACATCGGACGCAGCGCCAGGACCATCGCCCATATAGCAACGGCGCGCAAAGTTGCTGCCGTTGTCCCAGGCCGTGTCCGTCATCGGCGCATCGCGCAGTATCTCAGCGGTCCCTTTGACCCGGATCTGGATCTTGGCGCCTTTGTCGTAGAACAGCACGGCCATGCGCGGATCCGCTTCGATCGGAGCAACCTTGGGCGCGCGCGTGTCTGTGTGGAAGCGCAGGGTCCACGCCGTGCTGTCAAATTCGCGCAGGACCATCGTGCGCGCGTCGACATCGCTGCTAACCACTGCTGGCGTGTGCATCGGTGACTTACGGTCGCGCGCGGCGCGGATAAGGCGATTGGTAAGGTCGGTGCGGACGTCGTCTAACTGATCAAACATGACGCGCGATGTGGGAAAACGGATGACAAAGGGCAAGCCCGCAGCTCTTTTTCGACCGGGTTTTCCGTTCAGGAAAAATAATTCTTAGATTAACGGGTTCCTGACAACTCGGTTAAGTGTGCCGACAGTTGCCGCTTTGTATCAGAAGGTATCAACAGAAGGCCGTAGGTGTGGTGCGGCGAAACTGGAGGCACCTATGGACCTGACCCTGCTATTAAGGGGCACCGCGCTTTCGGCTATTGCCGCTGCGCTTGCCCTCATCATCACCCCCGCTCCCGCTGAAGCGGCAGCCAGCGCCAGCTCGGCGCGCGAAAGCCATGCGGCCAATGCCGAAGCAAAGCCCAAGCGTGAGCGTCGCGCCAACCGACAACGCGCGCGTTCGAGCAATCGGAGCAATCGCCAACGCGCCCGGTCGAACAATCGGTCAAACAATCGCTCGGAAAGTCGTTCGCGACGGGCAAACCGTGTCGAGCGGCGCAGTGAAACCCGCGCCAACAGGACCGAACGCCGCGGCTCAAACCGTGCGAACCGGGTTGAGCGCGGCAGCCAAAACCGTGCGACCCGTGTCGAGCGGCGCGGGGATAATCGCGCGGGCCGCGTGGAGCGGCGTGGGCGGGATCGCGCGGCCAACCGCATCGAGCGCCAGGCCGAGAACCGTGCGAACCGGATCGAGCGGCGCGGCAGTAATCGCGCGAACCGGATCGAACGGC
>JBCBKF010000251.1:0-3457 GCA_038522255.1 Pseudomonadota bacterium | reverse complement strand
CCAGCGGGTTAGGTCTGCTGGCATGGATACAGTCACAACCAATCTTACACGCCGTCAGGCCCTTGGTCGCATTGGATCGGGGCTTGGCGGTGTTTCCGTTCTGGCGCTGACAGGGGGCTGCACGGGCACCGCCTTTAATAGCGCAGGCACGCCGGTTGCGGTGCCCGGCGCGGACGAAAAACTCGACGAGATCGCTTACGCGATGCTGCGCCAGGAGCCGGGCCGCGCGACCGGGCTTGGCATTGACACAGGGGCTTTTTCCGACTGGCGCGGCACATGGGGCGCTCCGGGCGAGGCAGGACGCGAAGCCTATCGCGCAGTGCTTACCGAACTGGTCGAAGATGCGCGCGCCTACCCCAGGGAAGGCCTGACGCCCGATCAGCAGATCGGCTTTGAAGTGGTGGAGACCGCCTTTGACAGCGCTCTGGAAGGCATGGCGCTGCCCTATGGCGATGTCGCGGTCGGCAGCTGGCGCAATGCGCCCTATATCGTCATCCAGAATGTTGGCGGTTACCTCGATTATCCCCGCGCCATGGCCGCGACGCAGCCGGTCAAGACCGCACAGGATGTCGACTACTACATGGCGCGCCTGGCCGAGATCCCGGCGATCCTCGAAGGCGAATTAGAGCGGGTAAAGGAGGCGCGCGCCTTTGGCGTGATCCCGCCCGATTTCCTGCTCGAGAAAACCGCAAGCCAACTGGAAATGACTGCCAAGGCGGCGGGTCGCGGCGACCTGTTCATCCGTGATTTTGAACAATTGCTCGATCAGGCGGGCCTGCCCGAAGACCACGCTGCCAAGGCCCGACAATACGTGGTCGGTCCGATCCGCGAGGCGCTGGAGGCGCAATTTGTGGAAATCAATTCGCAGCGGGAAGAGGCGACCTCGGACGCCGGAATGTGGGCGCAGCCCGAAGGCGAGGCGTGGTATTCCTGGGCCACAAAAGCCTCAACCACAACGGACCTGACACCGGACGAAATCCATCTGCAAGGGCTGGACGAACTGGCTGAATTGCATGGCCGCATGGACCCGATCCTGAGGGAAATCGGCTACACCAAGGGCACGGTGGGCGAACGCATGCAGGCGCTGGGCAAGGATCCGCGCTATCAATTCGCGCCGGGTGATGAGGGGCGCAAGGAAATCTTCGACTTCATCAACCAGCAGGTGCGCTTCATTCGCGCGCAAATGCCACGCGCCTTTACGCAGCTGGTCGATCCCCCGCTTGAAGTGCGCCGTATTCCGGTGGCCGAGGAACTGGGCGCACCGGGCGCGTATGGCGGAGCGGGCAGCAAGGATGGCAGCATTCCGGGCCGCTTCTGGATCAACCTGCGCACCACCGATCTGCACCGCAAGTATGATCTGCCCGACCTCGCCTTTCATGAAAGTATTCCGGGGCATGTTTGGGAAGGTGAATTCTCAAACCGCCTGCCACTGATCCGCTCGATCCTCGCCTTCAACGCCTTTAGCGAAGGTTGGGCGCTCTACGCTGAACAACTGGCGGATGAGCTTGGCGCTTATGACAATTTCAAGGTCGGGCGGCTGGGCTATTTGCAAGCCATCGCCTTTCGCGCCTGCCGCCTGGTTGTCGACACCGGGCTCCATCACAAGCGTTGGACGCGCGAAGAGGCAAACCGCTTCTTTGTCGAACGCAACGGATCAAAGGTTGAGGAAGTCGCCAGCGAGGTGGATCGTTATTGCAGCTGGCCAGGGCAAGCCTGCGGCTACAAGATTGGTCATTCCGAAATCCTGGCGCAACGCGAACGCGCCAAAGCACAGCTCGGCAGCGCTTACGATTTCAGGGAGTTCAACACCGCTGTCATCATGGGCGGCAACGCGCCGCTCAATGTCGTGGGCAACACGGTGGACCGGTATATTGCAGGGGCTCGGGGCTGATCCCATTTCGCGCACGCCCAAGGGCTAAGGCAGGAGACGCTACAAATGGAACAGCTGGGTGAAGACCTCGAAACAATGCGGCGCGTGCCGCTGGCGCAAGCGCATGTAGACGCGATTTGCGAGATTGGTGGTGAACGCACCTACGCCAAAGGCGAGGTCGTCGCCGAGATCGGCGAACCGATGGACACCTTTGTTTATGTCCTTGAAGGCGAGATCGAAGTCGTCAATCCCCACACCGATGAACGGCTGCTGGAATCCTCGCTTGGCCCCACGCAGTTCATGGGAGAGATCAACTTCCTTAATCGCGGCGCAAATTATATGAGGATGCGCGCGGCGGTCGACACCCGCGTAATCGAGGCCCCTCGCGAGGCGATGCTCGATCTCATGAGCCGGGTGCCCGAGCTTTCCGATCACATTATTCAGGTTTTTGCCGCGCGCCGTCGCAAGCAATTTGAACTGTCCAACGGCGCGATCACCTGCATCGGCGCGGACCGTGATCCGGCGGTGCAAGCGGTCGAACGCTTCCTCTCGCGCAATCGCCTGCCCTTCAAAAGCTTTGATCTTGACGCAACCGATCCTGAAACCACGCAGGTGTGCAGCGCCCTGGGCCATGAACCGGGCGTCTATCTGGTCTCTGGCGAGAAGATCGAAGAGCCCACCCCGCGCAAGGTCGCGCAATTGCTCAATCTCGATCTCGATATCTGCAAGAAGCAGGACTATGATCTCCTGATCGTAGGCGGCGGGCCGGCTGGGGTGGCGGCGGCGGTTTACGCAGGCGCCGAAGGGCTCAAGGCGCTGGTGGTGGAAGACACCGCGATCGGCGGACAGGCAGGCACGTCGAGCCGGATCGAGAACTATATGGGCTTTTACAGCGGCATCAGCGGCGCCGACCTGACCTATCGCGGGCAGATCCAGGCCATGCGGTTTGGCACCCGCTTTGCCATGCCGCGCCGGGTGACGGGCCTGGTCAAGCGCGAGGACGGATCATTCTGCGCGACGTTGGAGGATGGTCAGGAAGTGTGCGCAGGCGCTGTCCTGGTTGCCACGGGAGTGCAGTACCGCCGCCTTCCGCTTGACCGTCTGCGCGAGCTGGAGGGCGCTGGCGTGTTCTACGCAGCGACCGAGATGGAAGCGCGCTTTTGCGGCAACACCGAAGTCGTCGTGATCGGCGGCGGAAATTCCGCGGGACAGGCAGCAATGTATCTCTCGCGCGCGGCCAAACATGTCCATCTGGTCGTGCGTTCAGGCAGTCTGGCCGCGTCAATGTCGAGCTATCTGTCGAGCCGGCTCGAAGCCGATCCCAAGGTGACCATCCATTACCACACCACTGTCACCCAATTGCATGGCGAAAACTGGCTGAACGGCGTCACCTTCACCACTCCCGATGGAGACAGGTTGGTCGAAACCTCCGCGCTGTTCATCATGATCGGCGCAGCGCCCAACACCGATTGGCTGCCTGGTCTGGTTGAGACCGACGAGAAAGGCTTTGTGCTCACCGGCCATGCTGTGGGTCGCTCAAGCCCGTTTGAAACCGGCACTGACGGCATTTTTGCCGTGGGAGATGTC
>JBCBKF010000250.1:0-3483 GCA_038522255.1 Pseudomonadota bacterium | reverse complement strand
ATCTCATGGCCATCGCTGCGCAAGTTTCGCACAAGGTCCGCGACCTTTTCAAAAGCAAGGCGAAAGGGCTCAAGGCTCGCGATCTGTGAGCCGATATGGACATCAACGCCTTTCACGTCGATGCCGGGTAGGTCGCGCGCCTTGGCATAGAGCCGGTGGGCCTCCGACCAGGGCACGCCGAACTTATCTTCCGCTTTGCCAGTGGAGATTTTCTCGTGCCCGCCCGCAGCAACATTTGGATTGACACGGAAGGCAATCGGGGCGGTCGTACCCATGGAGATGGCAACGTCGTTCAGCGCAATTAGTTCGTTCTCTGATTCCACATTGAACTGATGAATGCCCTCGCCAAGGCCGAGCGCCAGTTCATCGCGGGTCTTACCAACACCGGAAAAGACAATTTTCGACGCGTCAATGCCGGCAAGGCGCGCGCGCTTCAGCTCGCCCGCGGAGACCACGTCCGCGCCCGTGCCCTCGCTTGCCAGCACCTTCAAGATAGAAATGTTCGAATTGGCTTTGACCGAAAAAGCTGTGAGAAGGTCGGCGCCTTCGAATGCCTCCTGGAAGACGCGTACATGACGGCGAAGGGTGGCTTCAGAATAGCAATAGAAAGGCGTGCCAACGGTTTGGGCCAGGTGGGCGAGGCCCACCCCCTCCGCATGCAGAATGCCGTCCTTGTAGTGAAAATGATGCATCAGTCTTTGCGCCTAATCGAAGTTTGGATCGTCGAGGGGCTCAAACAATTCCTCGTAAGCCTCGTCCTCTTCGGTCTCAGCGTCATTGAGCGGCGGCTCGTCTTCGTCCGGTTCGGTTGCTGCCCCTTCCTCACTCTGAGCAGCGTCGCCAACCCCGTCACCCGTAACGTCACCAGCGACTTCTCCATATGGGCGCTCTTCCGGCACCCTTAGCGGGGCTTTCTTGCCGCACGCGGTCATTGGCGCTGTCAAGCCAAGTAGAACGAATACAATAATAATCCGTATCATGAAAACCGCTCCGATAATCGGTTGAGCCATTGGGTTGCCTGGCGGGCGACAAGATCTGGGCTTGTGCCCCCATAGGAGGTGCGCGAGGCGACCGATGCCTCCACGGTGAGTACACCATATACCTGATCGGTGATGCCGTCATGGAAATGCTGAAGGACTTCCAGGGGCAAATCGGCCAGATGGCAGCGGCGCGCTTCTGCTTCAGCGACAATCGCCCCAGTCACGTGATGGGCGTCGCGGAAAGCAAGGCCAAGATCGCGCACTAACCAGTCGGCAAGGTCCGTGGCTGTGGACGCCCCGTGGGTCGCGGCTGCTTTCATGGCGGCCTCATTGACATCCATGTCATCGACCATGCCGGTCATGGCAGCCAACACCAGCGAGAAATCATCGAACGCGATGAAAGTGCGCGCTTTGTCTTCCTGCATATCTTTTGAATAGGCGAGCGGCAGGCCTTTCATCACCAGAACCAATGCCTGAAAGGCGCCGGCGAGCCCGCCCACCTTGGCCCGGCATAACTCGGCTGCATCCGGATTTTTCTTCTGCGGCATGATCGAGGAGCCGGTGGCAAACCGATCACTGAACGTGATGAATCCAAAATGGGGGGAGGCCCACAGGACCATTTCCTCTGCAAGCCGCGACAAATGTGTGGCCGATATTGTCAGTGCCGAGAGCGCTTCCAGCGCAAAGTCCCGGGAAGAGACCGCGTCGAGGGAGTTTGCCATGGGCCTATTGAAGTCCAGCTCAGTTGCGGTGCGCATACGGTCGATGGGAAAGGACGTTCCCGCCAACGCAGCCGCGCCCAAGGGACATTCATTGAGCCGTTCGCGCGCGTCGAGGAACCGGCCGATGTCCCGCTCCAGCATCTCCACATAGGCAAGGCAGTGGTGGCCAAACGTGACCGGCTGGGCCGTCTGCAAGTGGGTGTAGCCTGGCATGATGGTGCCAGCATGGTCGCGGGTCTTGAGCGCCAGGACACCTTGCAACTCACTCATGGCGCTGACGGTCTCGTCGAGCCGTGTGCGCAGCCAGAGCCGGAAATCCGTCGCCACTTGATCATTACGGGATCTTGCCGTGTGAAGCCGCCCGGCTGCCTCCCCGATCAGCTCTTTCAGGCGCGCCTCAATGTTCATGTGGATGTCTTCAAGGGCCTCGGTAAAGACAAACGTCCCGGACTCGATTTCGCCCGCGATCTGGGCAAGCCCGATTTCGATGGCGGCTGCGTCCTCCGCGCTGATGATGCCTTGCGCCGCCAACATGCCGGCATGGGCCAGTGATCCTGCGATGTCTTCGCGCCACAGGCGCTGGTCGACACCGATGGAGGCATTGATCGCGGTCATAATTTCATCTGGCGCGACGCTAAACCGCCCACCCCAGATTTGGCTTTTCTCGTTGGGAGGCCTATCTCCGGTGTCCGACATTATGGGCTTTTCCGTTTCGGTTAGGATGAACGATGCGCCAGTTTTTGACACCGCGGTTGTGGATTTTCGTCTGGGGCGGCATTGGCGCGCTCTTTGTTGTGTATGTGATGATCGCCTCCGCCGTCCAGAGCGAGGGTCGCCCTGGCGCTGAGGCAGACGCGAGCGATGTCGGTGCCCGGCGCCAAGCGGCCGCCCTTTCCGCCAGCAATTCCGGCGACCTTCTCGTGGGCGAAATGGCTGATTTCGAGCTTGCCTTTCCGGGTAAGACCGCGCCAGACGCGGTTTTCCAGATCGACGGGACAAACGGCGCTGAGGCGGTTGAGACCAATTTGGATGCCTTCAAGGGCAAAACGGTGCTGGTGAACTTCTGGGCAACCTGGTGCGCGCCATGCCTGCGGGAGCTTCCCTCGCTTGACGCATTGCAAGGCGAGCTGGGCGGCGAGGCGTTCGAAGTGCTTGCCGTTGCCGCTGATCCCAAAGGCCCCGACGCGGCTGCTGATTTCTTGGAAAAGCTGGAGATTGAGAACCTCACCCTTTACGCCGACCCCAAATTGAGGCTCGCGACCTCAATTGGCGGGCAAGCGGTCTTGCCGATTTCAATTCTTTACAACGCCAACGGTGACGAGGTCGGTCGTCTGGTGGGTGAAGCTGACTGGGCAAGCGATGACGCCAAGCGGCTTATCCGTGCGGTGATCCGCGAGGGTGAAAACAGCTAGCGGCAGAAGCTGAGAGCGCGCTTTTCTCGGCTTTGTGCGCGGAGAGGGCACGCTGAGAGAGCCTTGGCGCGCGAAAACCCTTGTGTGCGAAAACCTTTGTGCGCAAAAACCTTTGTGCGTAAAAACCGGGGGCGGAATAGTGTTGGCGCGGCACCGCCATTAATTTCCGGTTATCGCCTCGTTTTCGCCGCAGCCTTGCGCTCGGTTGATCTTGCCTTCGCCTGCCAAAACGTCCGACATGATGCATTGAACGCAGACGACCCCGGTTGCCGACAAAAAGGACCCTGCCATGCGCTTCTCCCCTAAATCCTCTCTTAGATTTGCCCCGATGCCGAAAAAGGCGCTTCTTGCAGCGTCAGCGTCCTTGAT
>JBCBKF010000249.1:0-3504 GCA_038522255.1 Pseudomonadota bacterium | reverse complement strand
TTGCCCTGTTTCCGATGGCTGTCTTTATAGTCGTCTTTGCCGTTTTTCTGATCGTCGGCGGGGAGGAACTCCCCGAATGGCTCGGGCTGCTGTTCACTGAACAAGCATCTATCGATGTCATTTTGAAGAGCTGGTATGTGTTTACCGCAAGCTTTGTCGTCATTTTCCAGGTCGTTCGCTGGAGCGACAGCCGGTGAAGAACCGCCTCAAAGTCCTTCGCGCTGAGCACGACTGGAGCCAGGCAGAGCTTGCCGGGCGGCTCGATGTCTCGCGCCAGGCGGTGAACGCGATCGAGACGGGCAAGCACGACCCCTCCCTGCCGCTCGCCTTCAAGATCGCGCGCCTGTTTGACATGTCCATCGAGGAGATTTTCCATGACGAAGGATGATTTTGAGACGCCTGAGGGCGACTTTGATGTAAAGAGCTATTACCTACAAATGCTTGGCTGGTCGCTTGTATTCTCTTTCACATTAATCGCCCTCATAGTGGTCGGCCTTGCTGCGGCACACTATTTGAATGAGCCCGAGGCGAATGATTTTTGGATCATGGTGATTGGCCTGCCGCTTGTGCTGGCGGGCTCCTATGTGAGCTGGCGCTGGATGCCCGATTGGACGATGGGAGAGCCCGACACACCGCGCGGACGACGCGTGCGCTGGGTGCTTGTCGGGTGCGGCGTTTTGGGAGGGCTGGCCTCGGTTCCCTTCACCAACATCGATGGCGGCGGTTCGTTGCTCTTTAGCAATGGGCCAATGCCGTCAACGCCAGCGTTGATCGCAGCCGCGCTCCGGGGCCTGGCAATGCCGGTGCTCATGATCCTGTTTCGCCGCAACGCCGATGAAGTCACGCGCGAGGCCAACAATTTCGGACTCAGCGTCGGCTTTCAGGTCTTTGCCTACGCCGCGCCCCTGTGGTGGGTCGGTTGGCGCGGCGGGTTTCTTCCTGTGCCCGACGTTATGATCCTGTTTGTCGCAACTCTTGTTGTGGCTACCGTTGCCAACATCGGGAAGCAATTCGCATGACTGATGCAATCGAAGCAAATCCTGGCGAAGCCCGCACGCGAGCGCGGAAGCGTCGTGAGATCATTACCTACGTCTTTGCTGGCTGTGTGGGTGGTGTCATCGGAGCTATTGTCACATTGGCCGATCAGGGCGATGGCAACCTGTTGAACGGCGACTGGACCAACCTTTCGTTTGACCCGACCATTGCCGTTATCCTCGCCATAACGTTGCTCTTGGCTTTGATCGCCCTGCCTCTATGGGTCTTCGGCCTGACAGACGAGCTTGTACAGAAGCGCAATCTTATCGGCTATACCGGTGGCAGCATGGCGGTGATGGGGGGCGTGCCGGCTTGGGCGGTGCTCCACGCAGGCGGTCTTGCGCCCGAGCCTACCGCCCAGGGCGCCTGGGCCCTCGGCTTTTCCGCCACGATGATCGTCTTTGCCTTCGCCTGGCTGACGAGCCGCTGAGCGCCTGTCATTCGCCGTCAACACTTTCCCTGATATTCCGCACCCAGAAAAGGATCCCGCTATGAAACTCTCCCAACTGCTGACCTCGACCGCCGCTTCTTTTGCGCTGTTCGCCTCGGCTCCCGCGCTTGCTGACGGGCACATTGAAGCCTCTCAAGCGACGAGCGATTCCAACGGCCCGGCCTTGTGGAAGGTCGCGGACGAAGACACCACGATCTACCTGTTCGGCACGGTCCACGCGCTGCCTTCCGGGCTTGAATGGTACGATGAGGAAATCGCCGCCGCGCTGACGGCTTCGGACACTCTGGTCACTGAAATCCGCATGGACCCCCAAAGCGAAGCAGCGATGACGAAGGTGGCGATGGAAAAGTCACTGCTGCCAGCCGGAACAACCCTTCGCTCGCTTCTCGACGCTGAACAGACCGCAACCTACGAGGCGGCCTTGTCGAAACTTGGTTACCCAGCGGCCGCTTTTGATCGGTACAAACCGTGGATGGCCGGCCTTACGCTCGCACTCTTGCCGCTGATTCAGCAGGGCTATTCACCGGAATCAGGCGTCGAAAAAGTGCTGCTCGGCAAGATCGGCGACAAGCCGCAGGACGCTCTGGAAACGGCGGAGTTTCAGCTCGGCCTCTTTGATCGCCTGCCCCAGGAAAAACAGATCGCGTTCCTCATTGAAGCCGTCGAGGGCGTTGATGAGGCCAAGGAAGTGCTCGACGCGATGGTCGCCGAATGGATGGAAGGCGATGCCGACGCTCTGGCTGAGCTCATGAACGAAGGCTTCACAGATGCTGAGCTGGCCGAGGCGCTGCTGTATTCCCGCAATGCCAACTGGGTAGAATGGATCGATGCGCGCCTTGAAAGCACGCCCGGCACAGTCTTCATCGCGGTTGGTGCAGGCCATCTGGCTGGCGAGAAGAGCGTCCAGGACCTTTTGACCGACCGCGACATCGAAGTCGAACGCGTCCGGTAATCCGCCGTCGCCAAAGAGAATGCGCGCGGGCGGTCCATGCACCGATTGCGCGCAATTTTCTTGCTTTGTGCCCCATTCCCCTCTAACGGGCCGCACTTCAGTGCTCTGGTCATCCCTGGAGGCGGGGCGCTGGCAAACTCTTACTGACACGCATTCGAAAGGCATTGTCATGAGCGATACGCTTACACTGCCGGCCGAACGCCGCGAACGGGCTGGCAAGGGAGCCTCCCGATCACTTCGCCGCGAAGGTCGGATTCCCGCTGTTATTTACGGCGGCAAGGAAGAACCCCTAACGATCCACGTCGAAGAGAAGGAACTGGTCAAGCAATTGATGACCGGCCACTTCATGAACTCGATTGTCAAGATCGAAGTCGGCGGCGACACGGTGCGCACCCTGCCCAAGGATGTAGCGCTTCACCCGGTTTCGGACCGTCCAACCCACGCGGATTTTCTTCGCCTGTCGCGCGATTCGACCGTCGAAGTTTCGATCCCCGTGATCTTCACCAATGAAGAAGGTTCGCCGGGCCTCAAGAAGGGCGGCGTTCTCAATGTAGTCCGCCATGAACTGGATCTGGTCTGCGCCGCGGACAAGATCCCGGGCGAGATCGAGATTGACGTGACCGGCAAGGAAGTGGGCGATTCAATCCACATCAGCGAAGTGACCCTGCCAGAAGGCAGCACCAGCGCAATCACCGACCGCGACTACACGATCGCAACTCTGGTTGCCCCGTCCGCGCTCAAGAAGAGCGAAGAAGAGACCGCTGAGGAAGAAGAGCCGGCTGCCGATGAAGTCGAAGCGACCGCGCAAAAGAGTGACGACGAGGGCGGCAACTAGGTCTCTCCCTCCGCTTGCATCGCAATCACCAGGGCACCGGGTCTCGATCAGAGGCTCGGTGCTTTGCTTTTGGTGTGTTTTGTTTTGGATCGAGCAGGCTTAAGGCGCATCGCATGCAGATCTGGGTAGGGCTTGGAAATCCGGGCGCAAAATATGCGCTGCATCGGCACAATGTCGGGTTCATGGTGATGGACGCGCTGGCCGAGACCTATGGCTTTGGCCCCGAGCAAA
>JBCBKF010000248.1:0-3509 GCA_038522255.1 Pseudomonadota bacterium | reverse complement strand
GACATCGACGTCATCATGATCGCGCCCAAGGGCCCGGGCCACACGGTGCGCTCCGAATATCAGCGCGGGGGCGGCGTGCCTTGCCTTATCGCGATCCACCAAGACGCAAGCGGAGCGGCGCACGAGGTTGCCCTCGCCTATGCCAGCGGCGTCGGCGGCGGTCGCAGCGGCATCATCGAGACCAATTTCAAGGAAGAGTGCGAGACCGATCTTTTCGGAGAGCAGGCCGTGCTGTGCGGCGGGATCACGCACCTCATTCAAGCGGGCTTCGAAACGCTGACCGAGGCCGGATACGCGCCCGAAATGGCCTATTTCGAGTGCCTCCACGAGACCAAACTGATCGTCGACCTGCTCTATGAAGGCGGCATCGCCAACATGCGCTACTCGATTTCGAACACCGCCGAATATGGCGATATCACCACCGGCCCGCGCATCATAACGCAAGAAACCAAGGCCGAGATGAAGCGCGTCCTCGAAGACATACAAGCAGGGCGCTTTGTGAAGAACTTTGTGCTCGACAACCGCGCTGGACAGCCCGAGCTCAAGGCCGCGCGCAAGGCCGCTGCCGCGCACCCGATCGAAAAGACCGGCGCAGAACTGCGCGCAATGATGCCTTGGATCGGCGCTAACAAGCTGGTCGACAAAGCGAAAAACTAACGGCAAGGGGCGGGCAGCATGGAACAGCCCGCGCCCAGCCCCTCGCGCAATACGCAGATTATCTTTGGCCTCATCGCGATCGCCTGGGTGGTGATTATCGCGCGCGCCTATATGAACGCCAAGGACGCCGATGATTTCGTCATCACCGTCTCGCAGGGCGAGGTCCAGTCCTTTGCCCGCGAGCAATTGAACGCGCTGCAAGAGCAAAGTTTTGCCGAAGATATTGAGCTGTGCGGGATCATTTTTGAGCGGTCCGACGGATCGCTTGGCGCGTCAGAGCCGCGCCCCGGCGATGAGGCAAGCTGCGGCATCGCCTATTTCGATGAACCCGGCATGAGGCCTGTGGCCAGCTTTCACACGCACGCCGCTCAGAACGATGCCTATGACAGCGAAGTGCCTTCGCTGCTCGACATGCAGAGCGACGCGTCGAGCGGGATGGACGGCTATGTCGCAACGCCGGGCGGCCGGTTCTGGTGGGTGGACGCAGCCGGACCTAGAGCGGTCCAGGTGTGCGGAGTGGGCTGTCTTGCACAAGACCCCCGTTACAAGCCCTGCCCCTCTTCGGAGCCGGAAAAGCGCTACAGCTATGCCGAGATGGCTGCGCGCCAGACAGGCGATGCTTTGTCCTGTTGAATTCGGCCTGCTTTGAAAGCCAGCAAACGCGGCGGACTCTTGAATACACAATCAACCCGCAAGACCCCGAAACCGGGTTCTTGCGGGTTGAATTCGCGCGCGGCGTGATGCGCGCGCGGTTTGCCTCCTTTTTTGCAGCAGTCCTGCCGAAATTCGGCTAAAGGAAAAGGTGTGGCCGAGGATCAACTAGGAGGAACGTTTCCCCCGACCACACCAGGACACGCGCCGTCAGGCAGTCGGCGCGCAAACCGCTGCATCGCAAGGATTGGCTGAGCAAGCGTCTGCATCGCAGGCCGCCGCGCAGCATGCCGCACCGCAGGCTGCCGCTGCACAAGCGGCTGCGCCGCAGGCCGCCGCACCGCAGGCAGCAGGAGCGCATGCCACTGCGCCGCACGCCGCCGCTGAGCACGCGCTCGCCGAGCAAGCAGCCGCGCCGCAAGCACCGCAGGCTGCGCCGCAGGCACCACAGGCGCCGCACGCCGCCGCGCAGGCCGCTGCCGCGCAGGCCGCGGCTTGCTTTTCGGCTTCCTTGCGCGCCTTGCGCTCAGCCTTTGACTGGCTCGAATAGCTTGAACGAGTGCTCGGTCCGCACGGCGCATCGGCCAGCGCGGGAGCACCCACAGTGGTAACCGCAAGGCCGCCAGCAACCATCATCATACGAGCAAGAGAAACAGGTTTAGTCATCGAAAATTCCTTTGAACATCAGAATGAAAGCGCAGGTATCAGCCAAAGACCTTGCCGGTCGGGATACCGGTCCAGGCGCCATTCGCCTTGGTGATGAAGCCGGCGATGTCTTTGAGCCACATGTTCTGAACCGACTTGTTGAAGTTCAGATAGAGCTTGCCGTCGACGACCTTGTAGACCTTGGCATCACCCGGTGCGAGCCGGCCATTCGCGCCCAGCGCCCATGCGCAGTGGCCGCCATATTGCGGCGCGTAAGCGTCGGGATCCGCCTTGAACTTGTCAGCGTTGGCCTGGCTCGAGAAATGCCATTCGGCGCCGTTGTAATTCACCTTGTAGCGCGCATCGCCTTTCACGGGCACACCGTTGCCCTGGAAATAGCTGACAGTGTCATAGCCGGAGACGGCAACATTTTCGCCTTCAACGCCGACATAGACGCCGCCATCAGCGTGCGCCGGAGCGGTAAGCGCGAGCGGCGCAGCAAAGGCCGCGGCAGCCAGCAAAAGAGTACGGATAGTCATGTGTAGTTTCCTCCTGGGGATGGTAAGGGTTTGTGTGTGCGAGGCCGCCAGGTGACGAACGATGAGCTGAAGTCCTAAAAAGGGGGGAGTTCGTCGGACGAGGAACCAGTAGGGTGGTACTGGCCTTGGCCCTTCAACCGCCTCCCAGCGACCGCGCACATCTTGAGTTTCGCGCGTCAGCGGCAATTGGTGACAGCGCTGGCAAAAATAATCACAAAAAATTGCGCACGCGCCCCGCAAGGGTCGACTTGAATTGCGCGATCCGCCACAGCCTGGCGTGTGATGCGGCTTTCCGATTGCCACAATATTGATGATATGCGCCGTCTGGCGAAGGCGCGTCTGCCCTTCCCCGTCTTTGACTACATTGATGGCGCAGCGGATGACGAGCTGACCAAGGCGCGCAACACCGCCGCTTTCGCCGCGGTTGACTTGGTGCCTGACGTATTGGCCGGTGTGCAGAAAATCGATACCAGCTGCACCATCCTGGGCCGTCGCAGCGCTTTGCCACTGATGCTTTCGCCCACCGCGGTGCAGCGCGCCTTTCACTGGCAGGGGGAGACAGCGGTTGCCAAGGCGGCGGAGAAATTCGGACTGTGGTTTGGTATCTCCAGCCTCGCCACCCGCTCGATAGAGGAGATCGCGGCGCTCACCGCGGGCCCCAAGATGTTCCAGCTCTATGTCCACAAGGACAAGGGGCTCAACACGCATATGATCGAGCGCTGCCAGGCGGCGAAGTTCGATTGCCTTGCATTGACGGTCGACACAATCGTGGCTGGCAAGCGCGAGCGTTGCCTGCGATCAGGCTTCACCACCCCGCCCCGCTTTACTCCGGCAAGCGTGTGGAGTTACGCGACGCGTCCAAAGTGGACTCTCGATTATGTCCTGCGCGAGAAATTTCGCCTGCCCAATCTCGATACGCACGTGTCCGAGGGGTCGAGCAAGGCGGTGAGCATTGCAGACTATTTCAACACAATGCTCGACACCTCGATGAACTGGTCAACTGCCGCCGCCATCCGC
>JBCBKF010000247.1:0-3513 GCA_038522255.1 Pseudomonadota bacterium | reverse complement strand
CAAATGATCACCGCGCTTGGGCAATGCAGCGGCGCGGCGCTGGCCTATTGCCGTTCGGGCACGCGCTCAACCCTGCTGTGGGCGCTGGCACAGGCCAAATCTGGCGAATCGCCCGACGCTATCGCCCAGGCCGCGATGGCTGCGGGCTACGATGTCAGTCCGATCCGGCCCGTGCTCGACATGCTTGCAGCACGCACAGATCGCTAAGGCCAGTCCGCAGTGGAACTGTACCCCTTGCTGTTGCAATCCGGCGGCTCCCTGCTCGCAATCCTTGCCTTGGCAGGGTTGGCCGTGCTGATGAAGCTGGGCGGCAAGCCGGTGCTGAGCAACCCGGAAGCGGTCGCGCAAGCCGCCAGCGAGGTCGAGGACGGCTTCCAGACCGTGCGCAGTTCGATCGCGCGGGGCGGCACAGCAGCGCTGGCGCGCGATGCGTCGGGGCGCATCATGGTGATCAAGCGCCATGGCAACAAATTCGTAGGCCGTATTCTAACCCGGACAGCAACCTGCCGCGAGCAAGTCGACGCGCTTCTGGTCAATCCGGGTGGAGCGCCGTTTGGCACAGTGCGCCTCTCGCTCGATGACGGATCGTATTGGGCTGACGCGATCAATCGGCTATAGGCCAAGGCGAACCATGCCTGATTTCTCGCCTACCCAGTACGCCGTGCCGCTGTTTGTTGTCGCGATCCTGATCGAGATGATCTGGTCTCGCCTGCATGCACCCGAAGCCTATGAACCGCGCGACACGCTCGTGAGCCTTGCCTTTGGTCTTGGCTCAACGATTGCGGGCGCGCTGTTTGGCGGGCTGTCGGTCGCCCTGGTGATCGCGGCCTATGAGTACCGGATTTTCGACCTTGGAGAGCAATGGTGGCTGGTGTGGTGGGCCTGGCCGCTCGCCTTTGTGCTCGATGATCTGAAATACTATTGGGTCCACCGCGCTGGGCACCGCATCCGCTGGATGTGGGCGGCCCATGTGAACCACCATTCGAGCCAGCACTACAACCTCTCGACCGCTTTGCGCCAGTCCTGGACCGGGAACTTCACCTTTGGCCTGCTGTTTGCCCTGCCACTGGTGCTGCTGGGCTTTCACCCGATCATGATCGGCATCGTGGGCGGGTTCAACCTCATCTACCAGTTCTGGATCCACACCGAGGCGATCGACAAGATGCCGCGCTGGTTCGAGGCGGTGATGAACACGCCTAGCCATCATCGCGTCCATCACGCGACCAATCCGCGTTACCTTGATCGCAATTACGCAGGCGTCTTCATCATCTGGGACAAGATGTTCGGCACATTCGAGCCTGAGCGCGACGATGAGACAATCCGCTATGGCATCGTAAAGCAGCTGGGCAGCTTCAATCTGCTGTGGTCGGTCTTTCACGAATGGATCGGGATGCTGAGCGATATCTGGCGCAGCCCCTGGAAGCACAAGCTTTCCTACCTGCTGCGCGAGCCGGGGTGGAGCCACGATGGCAGCCGCGAAACTTCCGACATGATTCGCACCCGCTGGCTGGAGCGCACAGGGCCGGTAACGCAGCCCGAGCCCACGCCCGTTGCCAAACGAAACCCGATTGCACCGCCGCACGAAGCCGCTTAGTCTCTTCAACAAAAGGAGAGGAAAATGGAGAGTTTCGACTACATCGTCATCGGCGGTGGCAGCGGGGGCAGCGCAGTAGCAGGCCGTCTGGCAGTGGATGGCACCCGCCGTGTATGCGTTCTTGAGGCAGGCGGGCGCAACGACAACATTCTGATCAAGACGCCAGGCTTCATGCCCTTCATCCGCAATTCGTCGAACTACAAATACGACACGGTGCCGCAAAAAGGGCTGAACGGCCGCATCGGCTATCAACCGCGTGGCAGAGGGCTGGGCGGATCATCGGCGATCAACGCGATGATCTATATCCGCGGGCACAAGTGGGACTATGACAACTGGGCCGATATGGGCTGTGCAGGTTGGGCCTATGACGATGTCCTGCCCTATTTCCGCAAGGCGGAGAGCAATGAACGCGGCGCCGATCCCTATCACGGCGAAAACGGCCCGCTGTTTGTTTCCAATCAGCGTTCACCGAACCCTGTCAGCCACGCCTTTGTGGACGCCGCAAGCGAATTGCAGATGCGCATGAACCCCGATTTCAACGGCGAGCACCAAGAAGGCTTTGGCCTATACCAGGTCACGCAGCGCAACGGTGAGCGCTGGTCAGCCGCCCGCGCCTATGTCGAGCCGATCCGCGACCAGGGCAATGTCTCGATCCGCACCGACACTCTGGTTGAGCAATTGGTGGTGGAGCAGGGCCGCGTCACGAGCGTTCGTGTGCGTCGTGGCAAGAAGCCGGGCAGCGGCTCTGAGATGCTCTACGCGCGGCGCGGCGTGATCTTGTGCGCGGGCGCATTCAATTCGCCGCAGATAATGATGCTTTCAGGGATCGGCCCGGCGGCGCACTTGAAAGAGCACGGCATCGATGTCGTGATGGATAAACCCGCTATCGGATCGCACCTTCAAGACCATATCGACTACGTCTCCTCCTGGGAGACGACAAGCGATGTGCCGATCGGCCAGACGCTCAAAGGCACTTTGCGCATGGCGGGCGCGATGATTGAACACCGGCGCAAGCGCACCGGCCCGATGGCAACGCCCTATGCCGAGAGCGGTGGTTTCTGGACCGTTATGCCCGACGCGCCAAGCCCCGATATCCAGTGGCACTTTGTGCCTGCAGTGCTCGAGGATCACGGGCGCGAGACGGTCAAGGCCCACGGCTTCTCGCTCCACGCCTGCGTGTTGCGGCCCGAAAGCCACGGGACGGTGCGGCTAGGCTCGCGCGATGCGGGCGCAGCGCCAGTGATCGATCCAAACTTCCTCGATGATGAGCGCGACATTGCGACCATGCGCGCCGGTGTCCGCCTGTCGCACCGAATCGCCGAAGCACCCGCGCTGCAAGCCTTCGGCCCGACCGATCGCCATCCGGTGGACCTTGAGGATGACGCCGCGCTCGACAACCAGATCCGCAACCGCGCGGACACGGTCTATCACCCGGTTGGTACGTGCCGCATGGGCGCGGATGCCGACAGCGTGGTCGATCCGCAATTGCGGGTGCGCGGGCTCGAAGGGCTGTGGATCGCCGACGCGAGCATCATGCCCAAAATCGTCAGCGGTAACACCAACGCGCCCAGCATCATGATCGGTGAGCGCTGCGCGGACTTTGTGAAGGCGGCCGAACGCGAAACCGCTGCGGCCGCGTAGTTCGGCTCCGTTTCGGGAAAACATGGGGAAGAGGCGGCGCAGCCTCTTCCCCTTTTTGCTTCAGTTATACGCCCGCTCGCCGTGTTCGGCGATGTCGAGGCCGTTGACCTCGTCCTCTTCGCTCACCCGCAGTCCAATCGTGACCTTCACAATCGTGCCGGCGATAAAGGTGCCAACACCGGCCCACACAATGGTCACAAGTACGCTGAAGATCTGCACCCAAAGCTGCGAACCGAGCGCCATCGCGTCCGCCCCAGCCGGGCCTCCGAGAAAGCTCT
>JBCBKF010000246.1:0-3556 GCA_038522255.1 Pseudomonadota bacterium | reverse complement strand
TGATGGAGGAGATCGCGGCGATCTTCGCCGATCTCGGCTTCGAGATCGCGGAAGGCCCGCAGATCGAGGATGACTGGTACAATTTCGATGCGCTGAACATCCCGCCCGAGCATCCGACGCGAACGGAGATGGACACGTTCTACATGCACCGCGCGGAGGGCGATAACCGCCCGCCTCATGTGCTGCGCACCCACACCTCCCCGGTGCAGATCCGGTCAATGAAAGCACAGGGCGCGCCCATCCGGATCATCGCGCCGGGCCGTGTCTATCGCTCGGACAGCGATGCGACGCACACGCCGATGTTCCACCAGGTCGAAGGGTTGGTGGTCGACAAGGGTATCCACCTTGGGCACCTCAAATGGACGCTGGAGACGTTTTTCAAGGCTTTCTTTGAGCGCGAAGATATCGTGCTGCGGCTGCGCCCCTCATACTTCCCCTTCACCGAGCCAAGCGTTGAAGTCGATGTCGGCTACTCCAACGAGGGCAATCGCAGGGTCGTGGGCGGCCACGGCGATGAGGAAGGGCATGACTGGATGGAACTGGGCGGCAGCGGCATGGTGAACCGCCGCGTGCTGGAATTCGCCGGGATCGATTCTGACGCTTATCAGGGCTTTGCCTTTGGTCTGGGGATCGATCGGATTGCGATGCTCAAATACGGGATGAACGATCTGCGTGCCTTCTTCGATGGCGATCCGCGCTGGTTGGCGCATTACGGCTTCTCGCCGTTTGATCAGCCGACCCTTTCGGCAGGGGTGGGAGCGCGCGCATGAAGTTCTCGACCACGTGGCTGAAGGATCATCTGGATACAACCGCCTCCCTGTCCGAGATCACCGATGTGCTCAACGCTGTTGGCCTTGAGGTCGAAGGCGTCGAAGACCCAGCGCAGACACTTGCGGGGTTCAAGGTGGCGCATGTTCTGAGTGCACAAAAGCACCCTGATGCGGACAAGCTGCAAGTGCTCAAGGTCGACACCGGCGATGGTGAGCCCCTGCAGGTCGTGTGCGGCGCGCCGAATGCGCGCGCGGGCATGAAGGGCGTGCTGGGCCTGCCGGGCGCCGTTGTGCCGTCGAACGGAATGGAGCTGCGCAAGGCGGCGATCCGCGGGGTCGAGAGCACCGGCATGATGTGTTCGGCGCGCGAGCTTGACCTGGGCGATGACCATGATGGCATCATCGAATTGCCCGAGGATGCAAGCGTGGGACACTCCTTTGCCGACTATCAGGGGTCTTCACCCATCATCGATGTCGCGATCACGCCCAACAGGCCCGATTGCATGGGCGTTTATGGCATTGCCCGCGATCTCGCGGCGGCGGGTCTGGGCACGTTGAAGCCCATTGCCTTCCCGCCTTTCGAAGCGTCTGGCGAATGTCCGGTTGCAATCCGGACCGATGATCCCGAGGGCTGTCCGGCCTTTTACGGGCGCGTGATCAAGGGCGTTTCGAACGGTCCTTCGCCCGACTGGTTGCAACAGCGGCTAAAGTCTGCTGGCCAGCGCCCGATTTCGCTGCTGGTCGACCTCACCAATTACCTGATGCTCGCCTTTGGGCGCCCGGCGCACATCTATGACCTGGCCAAGCTGTCGGGCGCGGTCGTGGCTCGCCGTGCGAAGTCAGGCGAGCGGGTGCTGGCGCTTAACGAGAAGACCTATACGCTCGATGACAGCATGGTCGTGATCGCGGATGATAAACAGGTCCACGATATCGCAGGCATCATGGGCGGCGAGGATTCGGGCGTGTCGGACGATACGACGGATGTGCTGCTTGAGATCGCCTATTTCGATCCGCCTCGCATTGGCGTGACTGGGCGCAAGCTTGGCCTTGCATCGGACGCGCGCACCCGGTTTGAGCGCGGTGTAGACCCTGCTTTCCTGCAGGAGGGGCTGGACCTGCTGACGGGCCTGATCGTTGAGCTTGCCGGCGGCACGGCGAGCGAGGCCGCGCAGGCCGGGTCGCCTCCCGGCGAGGCGATGGTGATCCCCTTCGACCCGGCGATGACCGCCAAGCTGGGCGGTGTGGATGTGCCGGTAGACGAACAGAAGCGTATTCTTGAAAGCCTCGACTTTGTGGTGAGCGATGACTGGCAGGTGACGTGCCCGCTGCGCCGCCACGATATCGAAGGGTCAGCCGACCTGGTTGAAGAGGTGGTGCGCATCCACGGCCTCGACAAAGTGGAAAGCGTTGCTTTGCCACGGGTCGAAGGCGTTGCGCGCCCGACAGCGACCCCACAGCAGATCATGGAGCGCCGCCTCCGCCGCGCGGCGGCGGCGAGCGGGCTGGACGAAGCGATCACCTGGTCCTTCCTGCCCGAGGTGGAGGCCCAGCACTTTGCTCCCGAAGGCGACAGACTGTGGGCCTTGGACAACCCGATCAGCGAGGACATGAAGGTCATGCGCCCCTCGCTGCTGCCCGGCCTTCTGCTGGCGGCCAAGCGCAACGCGGATCGCGGCGGCGTATCGACGCGCACGTTTGAGCTGGGCCGACGCTATTTTCGCGGGGCCGATGGCCTCTCTGATGAGCGCGCGACCCTCGGCGTGGTGCTGGCAGGCGAGAAGACCCCGCGCGGCTGGGCAACGGGCAAGGGTGCGAGCTTTGACGCCTACGACGCCAAGGCGGCAGCGCTGAGCCTGCTATCAGCGGCGGGCGCTCCGGCGGATAAGCTGATGGTGATGGGGGAGGCAGGCGAGCAATTCCATCCCGGCCAATCGGCGACATTGCGGCTGGGGCCCAGGAAAGTGCTGGCGCGCTTTGGCATGCTGCACCCTGCGACATTGAAGGCGTTTGACCTCGATGGCCCCGTTGCTGCCGTTGAGCTGTTCCTCGACGCAATCCCACCCAAGAAAGCGGCATCAGGCTTTGCGCGCGCCTCCTTCACCCCGCCTGCTCTGCAAGCGGTGACGCGCGATTTCGCCTTCCTAGTACCTGAGGCGCTGCCTGCTGAAGATCTGCTCAAAGCCGTGCGGGGTTCTGACAAGGCGAACATCGCCGCCGCGCGGGTCTTCGATCTGTTTACCGGTCAAGGCGTTCCGGAGGGGCAGAAATCCCTCGCGCTCGAAGTGACGCTGCAGCCGCAGGAAAAGAGCTATAAGGACGCGGACCTGAAGGCGATTTCCGACAAGGTTGTCGCTGCGGCGGCCAAACTGGGGGCGCAGCTGCGCGGCTGATCGCGCACTTACGGATAGACATGTCGAACCGCCGCACCTTTGCCATCATCTCGCACCCCGATGCGGGCAAGACGACGCTTACCGAGAAGCTGCTGCTGCAAGGCGGAGCGATCCATCTGGCGGGCGAGGTCAAAGCGCGCGGGCAACAACGGCGCGCGCGTTCGGACTGGATGAAGATCGAGCAGCAGCGCGGTATCTCTGTCACTTCCAGTGTCATGACCTTTGAGCGAGACGGCGTGACCTTCAACCTGCTCGACACGCCGGGCCACGAAGATTTTTCCGAAGACACCTATCGGACGCTCACTGCGGTCGACAGCGCCATCATGGTGATTGATGCCGCCAAAGGGATCGAGCCGCAGACCCGCAAGCTGTTTGAGGTCTGCCGGTTGCGCAGCG
>JBCBKF010000245.1:0-3576 GCA_038522255.1 Pseudomonadota bacterium | reverse complement strand
CCGTCTTCGCAGCCCATCGGATTGGCATCAATCGGCTGCGCCTCGAAACCGATCGCTTCAAACGCGCGCTCGATCGCTTCTGCGCTGAGCCACGGCGCGTGCTCAATGGCGACGCGCTTGGCAGAGAAGTTCACCCGCGCTGCCTCGATCCCGTCGGTCTTGGGCAGTTCGCGCTCAATCTTGCCGATGCAGCCCGCGCATTTGATCCCCGGCACCGTAAAGCGTGCCGAGAGAGCGCCTTGGGTTTGGTCAATCGTGATGGGCTCAGGTGCGTTCACCGCAGCTCGCTTTGCTTGGTCCAGGTTTCGCCGTCTGCCTCAATCGTCAGGCGCATGATCCAGCGTCCCTCAGCGACCGGGGCGAGCGAACGATAAGCGCCTTCGCCCAAAGGCGCAAAGGCGAGGCTGGCATAATCGCGCGCTCCGATCGGGCGACGCAGCTCTGCACTGACAGTGGCGCCGCGCGGCACTTCGGTAGTGGCGAGAACCACGTGGCCCGCCTCATCGCGCTCGGCATAGGCTTGCCAACCCAAGGCGCGAGATTTTTCAGCGTCTTCAAGCCAGGTGTTGAACTTCTGGCTCGCGACATAGGAGTTTTCGACCACGATCCCGTGAAAGCCGCCCACAGCAAGGCTCGCCATGTAGAAATTGACCGCTGCAACAATGCCAAAGCCAGCGACAAAGATGGCCAGCATATGCTTGCCAGTGAAACGCGAGGTTTGAGGGGGTTGGGGCATCACAGATTTCCAGGGCTTGAGAAGCTTGTTTCAGCAACATCGCGCTCGCGCTGCTCATCAAGCGAGGTCAGTTCGAACGCGAAGTCTTCAGCGGATGCACCCGCTGGCACAACGACATAGGTGCGCACCACGCGGGTTTCGTTGGCCGGCACGTTGACAACCTGCTTGGCGGCCGCGTTTTCGCGCCCGATCCGGTCGGTCCACATCACCGAACCTTCAGGCAGGCCGGTAAGCGCGATCTCCATATCGCGTGGGCGCCCTTCCATATTGCGCAGCCGCAGCGTGTAAGCGTTGCGCACCGCGCCATCTTTCATGAGCATGAAGGGCGGATTGCGATCCGGCGAGACCGTGAGATCGGTGTGCGTGCGCTGCCCAAGCGCAAACAGCATCGCAACACCGATTGCGCCCCATACGCCAAAATAGATAAAGGTGCGCGGGCGCAGCAGCGCTTTCCAGGCCGGTTGAGCAGGTGCCCCGCCCGCTTCGGCTTCGCATTGCTCAAGCGTTGCATAGTCGATCAGGCCGCGCGGGCGACCGATATCCTTCATCACCCGGTCGCAGGCATCGATACACAAAGCACAGGTGATGCAGCCGATCTGCTGACCCTCGCGAATATCAATACCGGTCGGGCACACCGCAACGCATTCATTGCAATCGATACAATCGCCGTATTTCTCGGGCTCTTTCTGTGCCTTTTTGAGGCTCCCACGCGTCTCCCCGCGCCAGTCCTTGTAGGTGACCAGCAGCGACTTTTCATCGAGCATTGCAGCCTGAATGCGCGGCCAGGGGCACATGTAGATGCACACCTGTTCGCGCATGAAGCCACCGAGCCAGAAGGTCGTGAAAGTAAGGATGCCGACTGTGGCGTAAGCGACAAACGCCGCTTGCCCGGTGAAGAAGTCTGCAAAGAGCGTGGGCGCATCAGCGAAATAGAGGATCCAAGCGCCGCCTGTGACCAAGCTTATCAGCAGGTAGATGGACCACTTGCCTGCGCGTCTGGCGACCTTGGCCGGCCCCCAGGGGGCCTTATCGAGCCGATGCCGCGCATTGCGATCGCCATCAATAAAGCGATCGACATGTTGGAACAGATCAGTCCAAACCGTCTGCGGGCAGGCATAGCCACACCATGCCCGGCCAACAGCGCTGGTGACCAGAAACAGCCCAATCCCCGCCATGATCAAGAGGCCCGCTACGAAGTAAAACTCGTGCGGCCAGATCTCGATGTTGAACATATAGAACCGGCGACCGGCGAGATCGACAAGCACGGCTTGATCGGGCGCATAAGGCCCGCGATCCCATCGGATCCAGGGAGTGATATAATAGATCGCCAGAGTGACTGCCATCACGAGCCACTTGAACCGCCGGAATGGCCCATCAATCCGTTTGTTGTGAACGCTCTTGCGCTTCTCATAGAGCTGGGGCGGAGGGGGCACGGGTGTGCGTCCTGAACCGCCCGGCCCCGATGGACCGGGTCCGCCGGTTAGCGCCCCGCCCCAATCCCTCGTATGCGCGCTCGCGCCCAGAGGTCTGTTGGAAGGCGAAAGGGTGTCAGAGGCTGGCATCATCTCCGCCTTGCTTGGCGGCGGCGGCCACTTCGTCAGCGCCCTCCACCATGGGTTCCTCAGCGACCGGCTCAACATCGGCAGGTGCAATCACAGGCGCCGCGGTCTGGCCGCCTCCACGCGAATGGACATAGGCTGCGAGCATTTTGATCGTGGCAGGGTCCAACCGATCCTTCCAGCCCGGCATCACGCCATGGCTGGGATAGAGGATCTGCTGGCGGATCTTCGCCGGGCTATCACCATAAAGCCAGATCGCATCATTGAGCGCAGGGGCACCCTGAACCGGATCACCGCGACCATCCGCCTGGTGACACGCTGAGCAATTCTGCGCGAACAGTTCTGCACCTTCCGCAGTGCTCTCGCCCTTGCCGGTGAACGAGAGGACATGGCCGACAAGCGCATCGACCTGATCGCTTTGGAAGATGCCATCAAAACTGGGCATGTAAGCAAGACGCGTTTCGCCCGATCCTTCCCAACGAATGCCGTGGGTGAGCGTCTGTTCGATCGCCGCAAGGTCGCCGCCCCAGATCCAGTCATCATCGTTGAGGTTTGGATAGCCATATTGCTCATAGCCCGCTGCGCCCGCGCCGTGGCATTGGACACACTCGATCTTGAACGCCGCAGCACCGGCTGCAATCGCCTGAGCATGAAGCTCGGGATTGTCAGGCAAACGTTCGATAGGCGTGTCAGCGATAAGCTGGATCACCCCGGCGCGCTCTTCGCGCACGCGGGCGACTTCCTCAGCCAACTCGCCGCGGCTTGACCAGCCCAGCGTGCCTTCGGTCGCCTTTTCGACCATGGGCCAGGCCGGATAGAGTACGACATAGACCGCTGACCATGCGATCGTTGCATAGAAGGTCCAAAGCCACCAGCGCGGCAGCGGGGTGTTCAGCTCTTCAATGCCATCCCATTCATGGCCGACAAACTCGGTGCCAGTCGGCGTATCGATGCGCTTATCGTCATGCTTAGACATCATCGTCACCTTCGAAGATTGAGTGTTTCGCGCGCTCAACGCCATCGCGCGATCGCGGCAGGAAATGCCAGGCGCACAGCAGCAGGTAGAGCCCGAAAATCAGGACCAGCCAGTAGCTGTCGGCAAAGTGGCGGAAGACCTCATAAAAGCTCACCGGCCCTTCTCCTCGGCCAGCTCTTCTTGCGCAGCGGCCCCGTTCACATCAACGAGCGTGCCGAGCATCTGGAGGTATGCGAGAAGTGCGTCCATCTCCGTGACAGTGCTGATCCGCGATTTCGATGGCGATCCCAGTACTGTCACGGAGA
>JBCBKF010000244.1:0-3607 GCA_038522255.1 Pseudomonadota bacterium | reverse complement strand
CGGCTGCCGCAAGCCATCCTGCTGCCGTGGGCGCAATGGCTCGATGCCGCCTTTGCCTATGTGCAGAACGAAACACCGGTGATGGCCTTCACCCGCTCGATCGTCTTTGGATGGCTCATCAGCCAGGCCGGCACGGCGCCCGCGCGTTGCTGTGTCAGCTCTTCCAGCTTGGCAAAAAGCGATTTCTGCGGCTCGGTCCCGATGCCTGACTTCGTCAGCAAGGCCGAGGCATAGGCATCCGCCTCATACTCATCCGAGCGGGACAAGCGTGCCGCGAGCAACGTGGTCAGGGCGTTGGCAATCATGACCCCGACCCCGGGCAGGAACCGCGACAGCACCATCGCAAGCGCCGTACGCAGCGCATTCTGGCCCGAAAAATCGATCATCCGTCGCCGGGAATGCCCCAGCGCGACATGGCCCAGCTCATGCGCGATCACGCTGGCCATTTCCTCGGGCGTCACCTCCCCTTGCCGGTACTTGTTGTAGAACCCGCGGGTGATGAAGATCCGCCCGTCAGGGGCCGCAAGCCCGTTCACGGGATCAATTTCATAGATGTGAACCTTGATCTTCGGCAGGTCGAGCGCGTCGGCCATCCGGTCACACAGCCGTTTCAGCACCGGATCGGCCAGCTCGGTCGACCGTGCGTCAAGCTCTTTCGCGGTCCGCCAGGCCGAGAAGCGGTACATCGCGATGGCGTAGAGGATCGCCAGAAGGATGGGCGTAAACTTCAACATATGCGGGATATGGGGGCAGGGACGGCGAAAATCAAAGAGCGGCGCTACCGCCCCAGCGTCTTCATGCCCCGCTCGATCCCCTCGAGCGTCATTGGCACCATGCGGTCCGGCCCGAATACCTCTTGAATCATTCCAATCGACTGGGTGTAGCGCCAATAGCCCTCGGGCACCGGGTTGATCCACAGGTTCTCGGGCCACTGGTCCCGCGCGCGTTCCAGCCAGACCCGTCCCGCCTCGCGGTTCCAATGCTCATTCGCGCCGCCTGGCATCGCGATCTCATAGGGGCTCATCGACGCGTCGCCCACGAAGATGCATTTGTAGTCCGGCCCATAGGTGTTGAGCACCTCGAAGGTCGGCGTCTGTTCGGTCCAGCGGCGGCGATTGTCGCGCCAGACGCCTTCGTACAGGCAGTTATGGAAGTAGTAGTATTCAAGGTGCTTGAACTCGGTCCGTGCGGCGGAAAACAGCTCCTCGACCACCTTCACATGCGGGTCCATCGAGCCGCCGGCGTCCAGAAACAGGATCACCTTCACCGCATTGCGTCGTTCGGGCCGGGTTTTCACATCGAGGTAACCGTGTTCCGCCGTGGCGCGGATGGTGCCATCGAGATCAAGCTCGTCATGCGCGCCATCGCGGGCCCAGCGGCGCAGGCGCTTCATCGCGACCTTGATGTTGCGCGTGCCCAGCTCGACGCTGTCGTCGAGATTGCGGAACTCGCGCTTGTCCCACACTTTGACCGCCCGCTGGTGGCGGCTTTCCTTTTGCCCGATGCGCACGCCTTCAGGGTTGTATCCATAGGCGCCGAAGGGCGAGGTGCCCGCGGTGCCAATCCATTTCGACCCGCCCTGATGGCGCCCGGCCTGTTCCTTCAGACGCTCGCGCAGCGTTTCCATCAACTTGTCGAAGCCACCGAGCGCTTCAATCTCGGCCTTTTCTGCATCGCTCAGATGCTTTTCGGCCATCTTGGTCAGCCAGTCGCCGGGGATATCGACCGCTTCGAGCACCTGGTCGAGCGTGATCGCCTCAAGCCCCTCGAAGGCCTGTGCAAACGCCATGTCGAACCGATCGAGGTGGCGTTCGTCCTTCACCATCGCCGTGCGGGCCAGATAGTAGAACCCGTCCACGTCATAGGTAACGAGACCGGCCGCCATGCCGTCCAGAAAGCTCAGGTACTCGCGCAGCGAGACGGGCACCTTATGGGCGCGCAACTGTTCAAAGAACGGCAGAAACACGTTTCGGCCTTTCGATGAAGGAAACAAGCGCACGGCGCATGGTCTTTCGGCAACGCCCGACGCGGGTGCCGCGCGCGGTCATCAGCCCATCCGCTGCAGAAAGATCGTCACGAATAGACCCAAAAGCCCGAACGCGATGGCAAAGCCCGCCGCATATTGGGCCATGTCGAGCCGCGTGCCCTCGCGCGCTTTGGCGAGGTAGGCGCCCCAGGCGGCACCGCTCAGTGCACCCGCGATTACGATCAAAACCGACGCTCCTGTCGCGACCGGGGGCTGAGCGCTGCGATCTCGGCTGCGCGCGCGCGCACCTCGCGCTCGGACCCAAAGCCGTATCGGGCCCAGCCAAGACTGTCTGTTCGCACTTCCTTAGCCTCTGCCGCACGCCCCTGCAGCTCAAGCGCCTCGGCTTTGATCAGCATCAGCGTCGACAGCAGGTCGGCTTTTTCCGCCCGCGCAACAGCAGGCAGGTTGCGGTTCACGATGTCGAGCGCGACCTCGGCGTCGCCGGCGGTCAGCGCGAAGGCGGCAAGCTGAGTTGCGACATGCGCCTCTTGCAGATCGCTGCGCGCGTCTGAGGCATAAAGGCTCGCCGCCCGGATAAACGCCGACATGGCCAGCTCGGGCTCGGATCCGATGGTCAGGCGCCCAAAGGCATAAAGGCTGTAGCCCAGCCGATTGTCTTCCCACCCTTGCGTCAGCGCATAGTCGACGGCCTGCCGGGCCGCTTCCTGGCGGCGGCTCTGACCGCTGCGGGGGTCGAGCGCGGCTTCCATCGTGGTGACCCAGGCGCGCGGCGTGTCGGCCTGCGCGGGTTCGTTGCTGCGCCGACCCTCGGGGTTGAGGCGCGCCAGTATCGCGGGCAGGCGCGCGGCCACCTCGTCCCGGCTCATGCCGGAGCGCAGTTCGGGCGCATAGGTGGTGCGCAGGACCAGCATGTCGAACCCGGTCAGCACGGTGTGGAAGTTGTCGTCGTTAAAGACGCTGTCGGACAGCCGATACAGATCGTTGAGCGGCCCGATGGCCTGCGCCAGTTCTTCGTGCAGGCAATCGCGCACTTCCTGAGGGGGCACGTCGCCGGGCAGAAAGATCGCCATGTGTTGGCGCGTCTCAAGCGTGGTCCAGTCAAGCTTTTCGCTGCGCCGGTTGCGACGGAACTCGGTCCACGAGGTCACGCGCGGGGCGACAAAACACGCCGCTTGCGGGACCGAGCGTTGCAATTCGCGGCGGGTCACCACCTCGATCACGATAGACGCCTCAGCCTCGGGGCCGACGCGGCTGATATCGATCCCCGCTTCGCTGCGCAGCCGCGCAATCAGCCGGTCAAGATCGGGCGACAGGCTTGCGGGCTGTCGGCCCTTGACCGCGACGGTGATCGGCCCTTCGAAGCGGGTCAGCACGGGCAGGCGACGTCCGCTTTCCAGCGCAAAGGTCAGATCGAGGTAATCGGCGGCAATGGATTCGTTCGAGCGTGCGGGCGCGCGGACATTCGGGGTTCCGAACGTCTTCATCGGCGGCAGCTCGAGCCCCGCGCGCCGTTCGGCCACGTCCGGCGAAAGCGTCTGCGCGCAGCCGGCCAATGCCAAGGCTGCAACGAAAAGGGCAAAGGAACGGATCACAAAGCGCGCTCGTATTTGATGAAAG
>JBCBKF010000243.1:0-3607 GCA_038522255.1 Pseudomonadota bacterium | reverse complement strand
CTGTCGCTTGCGGGACTGGAAGCGGCCGAGCTCTTTGGTGATCAGGTTATTGTGAACGAGCCCGGCATCAGCGAAGATGTTGCGAAACTAATCTTGGGAGGGATTAAGGAATGATCAGAACCCTATGCGCCGCCGCGCTGCTCGCGTCAGCCGTGCCCGTTCTTGCCGACAATCACACGATTGCACCTGGCCAAGGCGCTGCCGAGCGCCTGCAGGAAGCGCTGATCCTGGCTGAGCCGGGTGACACAATCATGCTCGAAGCGGGGCGTTACGCGCTAACCGAGGGTCTCAGCCTCGATGTGGAAGGTGTCACGATCAAGGGCGCCGGCATGGAAGGCGACACCCAGTCGATCCTCGACTTCACCAACCAGCAGGGTGCGGGCGAGGGGCTGCTTGTGACTTCGGACAACGTCACCTTGCGCGATTTCGCGATCGAGAACGCCAAGGGCGACGGGATCAAGTCCAAGGGCGCGGACAACATCATCTATCACGGCCTGCGCATCGAATGGACCGCCGGGCCCAAGCCGACCAACGGCGCTTATGGCATCTATCCGGTCGAAAGCTCGAACGTGCTGGTGCAGGACAGCTATGTGCGCGGCGCTTCGGACGCTGGCATTTATGTCGGCCAGTCGGAAAACATCATCGTGCGCCGCAACCGCGTGGTTGAAAACGTGGCCGGGATCGAGATCGAGAACTCAAACTATGCCGAGGTCACCGAAAACCTCGCGACTAAGAATACTGGCGGCATTTTGGTCTTTGACCTTCCGGGGCTGCCAAAAGTGGGCGGCGGCGATGTGCTGGTCGCGCGCAATGCAGTGATCGCCAACAACACTGACAACTTTGCACCCGAAGGCAATATAGTTGCCAGCGTACCGGCGGGGACCGGGGTGATGGTGATGGCCAACACCAATGTTCACGTCACTGACAATGCGCTGATCAACAATTCAACCGCGCATGTCATGCTGATCGCCTATACGCAGGATTACAGCGACGAGCGCTATCAGCCGCGGCCGGTGGATGTTGTGCTGATCGGCAATGTCTATGGCAGCGGCGGGTCGAGGCCTGATTTTCCCGGTGGTGAGATGCTGGCCGACGCATTTGGCGGAGCGTTGCCCCCGGTGCTGACCGACGGGCTTCATCAGGAATTAACGGTGGTGGATTCGGTGCCCGTTGCAACCTTGGGGCTGACAGAGGTTGGCCAACCTTTGACGCAGGCCAAGCCGTCGCTGTTTGACCCAGCGCGCGAGCTGATGGCGGGAGATGTGCCGCCTGTATGGCTGCCCGATGGCATGGAGGCGCGCCTCAAGTGAAGCGGGCGCACGCGATCTTTCTGGGTGCGCTGGCGGTATGCGCGGTGTCGGTCGGCGCGCGCTCGCTGCCCGCATCAGCGCTTCCGCTTGCCCAAGAGAGTGTGGCGCGCGTCAATGTCGAAGCCATCCTTGGTGTCGAGCAGCTTGACGGCAAAGTGCCCAAGAACGCGCGCACGCTGAGCGAATATGGCTTTTTCCTCGATCGCGCGGGGCGGGTGCCGGACAAGCGCGTCATCGCCTACGAGCTGAACACGCCGCTCTGGTCTGATGGCGCGGAGAAGCTGCGTTATATCTTCCTGCCCGAAGGCGCGAAGATGACGACCAACGTGGATGGCGGTTTGCTCGACCTTCCCGTGGGGTCTGCGATCATCAAGACCTTTGCGTTCGGTGAGGGCGAGGATCAGCGCTACATTGAGACGCGCCTCCTGCTCCATCGCGCCGACGGCTGGCTGGCCTTGCCATACAAATGGAACGAAGAGCAGACCGAAGCGACACTGGCCCTGGTGGGCGCGCGCATGGAGCTGACCCGCCCCGATGGCGAGACGATCAGCTACAAGATCCCGAACAAGAACCAGTGCAAGAACTGCCATCAGATCAATGATGTGGTGACGCCCATCGGCCCTAAGTCGCGCAATCTTTCGACCGGTTGGATACAGGCACAGGTGGATGCGGGCCGATTATCGGCGCTTCCTGCGGTCCATGACACAGTGCCGCACTGGGGTCGGCGCGCCACTCTTTCGGACATCGACGCGCTGGCGCGCGGCTATCTCGATGTGAATTGCGCGCATTGCCATCAGCCGGGCGGGAGCGCGTCCAACAGCGGCCTGGACTTGCGCTGGGAGCAGTCGGACCCCCACGCTTTCGGCATCGGCAAACCGCCGGTCGCCGCCGGGCGCGGGGCGGGTGGGCACAAGGTCTCGATAATGCCCGGCGATCCGGACGCTTCAATCCTGGTCTATCGCATGAGCTCGACCGAGCCGGGCGTCGCCATGCCCGAACTGGGCCGCGCTACCAATGATGCCGAGGGGATCGCCGTGGTGCGGGCATGGATCGAAGCGATGGAGCCTTCCTCTTGAAGTGGGTCCTGCGCATTGCCGGCGGCTTATTCGCGGTGCTGGTGGTCGCGTTCCTGGTTTTCCGCACGCCGGATACCGATCCGGAGGAAATGCGCGCGAAATATGGCGGCCCGCCTTCGCAATTTGTCGAGATCGTCAGCGGCGTCGACGTTCATCTGCGTGATGAAGGACCGGATCAAGAGGGCGGCGCGGGCGAGCCCATCCTGCTTTTGCACGGCTCGAACGCCGACTTGCACACATGGCAGCCTTGGGTCGAAAGCCTCAAGGCTTCGCGCCGCATCATCCGCTTTGATCAGATCGGCCACGGCCTCACAGGCCCGGATCCCAAGCACGATTACAGCCGCGCTAATTTCACCGCCGATATCGCCGAAGTGCTTGATGCGCTGGGCATCAGCAGGGCGATCATCGCGGGCAATTCGATGGGCGGCAAACACGCCTTGGCCTTTGCGGTGGTCTATCCGGAGCGGGTTTCGGGCTTGATCCTCGTAGACGGCAGCGGCGCGCCCCTACCCAAGGAAGAGGAGCCCGAGGAGCAAGAATCCGAAGACGAAGGAGGGGATGCAGGGGGCAATATCGGTTTCGCCATCGCACAGACGCCCGGCGTCAACCTGCTGGTTGAACAGATCACGCCGCGCTCGCTCATCCGGCAGAGCCTCGAGGAGAGCGTTTCGGTCCGGTCGGTCGTCACTGAGGAGGCGGTGGATCGCTACTGGGAGCTTCTGCGCTATCCCGGCAACCGCCGCGCCACGCTTAAGCGCTTTTCTGCGCCATACGACCCGCTGACCGTGGACGAAATTGCGAGCGTGCAAGCGCCCACGCTTATCTTGTGGGGCGAAGAGGATCGCCTGATCCCGGTTGAGGCGGGCCGGTGGCTTGATCAGGTGATGCCCAATTCAACGATCGTGATCTATGAGGGCATCGGCCACTTGCCTCATGAAGAAGCGCCGGAGGCAACCTTGGAGGCTGTGAGCGGGTGGCTTGCTAACCTTGACGTAACCACTCAAAACCCTGATCCCTAGGGGTGTTTCATGGCCTATGGACGCGCGGGCCGCAACCTCGCTACACCTCATGCTACGGATAAAGGATTCGAGGGATTTGGCTTTGCGCAAATTGGGCATGATCGGTGGGATGAGCTGGGTTTCCACCGGCATTTATTACGACCGGATCAATCGAATTGTGCAACGCCGCGCAGGGGCGATGGCGAGCGCGCCGATGCTGATC
>JBCBKF010000242.1:0-3612 GCA_038522255.1 Pseudomonadota bacterium | reverse complement strand
CATTCTCGCCTTTGCGCCGATTGGCCTTTCCCCGGGCGACACGGCGGAGTTTACCGGCGATCTGTTCTGGGTGATCCTGATCTCGCTGCTTTACAGCTGGGTTTTCGCGATCACGCTGACGCCGTTCCTATGCGATATTTTCTACAAGAAAATCGAGAACGATTGCGCGGAAAGCGGCCCGGTGAAGGTGGCGACCGACAAGCCGGGCGGTTTAATGGAGCGGTTCAAAGGCATCATTTCGTTCCTCGTGGGCTGGCGCTATGCCACGATCGGAGCGGCCGCCGGACTGTTCGCCCTCTCGGTGTTTGGCTTTGGTTATGTCACGTCAGGTTTCTTCCCCGCATCCACCACGCCGCAGCTTGTCGTCGACTACTGGCTGCCCGAAGGCACCGACATTGCGCAGACCGATGAGGACATGCGCAAGCTAACCGAATATGTCAGCACGCTGGAAGGGGTGGAGCATGTCCACACGCTCGTTGGCCGGGGCACGCTTCGCTACATGTTGGTCTACAGCTTTGAGAGCGACAATTCCGCTTATGGTCAGCTGCTCGTCAAGGTCGACGATTACAACCGCCTTGATACGATGATCCCTGAGGTGCAGGCCTATATCGATGAAAACTTTACGCAAGCGCAAGGCAAGGTCTGGCGCTTTATCCTGGGGCCAGGCGGCGGCTCCAAGATCGAGGCGACTTTCTCTGGCCCTGACCCCGATGTGCTGCGCGATCTCTCCCGGCAGGCTCAGGAGATTTATTACGAAGATGGCGGCGCGATCGCGATCAAGGATAATTGGCGCCAGCGCGTGCCCGCGATTGAGCCTGTCTATTCCGAAGTAAAGGGTCGGCGCGCAGGGGTAAGCCGCTCTGATCTTGGCGCGGCCCTGGCGCGCAATTACACCGGCCAGCAAGTGGGCGTGTACCGCGAAAACGATGATCTGATCCCGATCCTCTCACGCGCGCCCGAAAGCGAGCGCCAGACAGTTGACGGGATTGGCGCGGTGCAGGTGATCAGCCCGGCGGGCTATGCTGTGCCGATCGAACAGGTGACCGACGGCATCAAAACCATCTTTCGCGACAGCCGTCTGCGGCGGATCGACAATGTTTGGTCGATCAAGGCGCAAGCTGACCCTGCGCCGGGCACTTTGTCAGGCGACCTTCAGGCGCGGGTTGAGCCGCTGGTGAACGCGATCCCCTTGCCGCCGGGCTACAGCCTCAAATGGGACGGCGAGAAGGGCAATTCAGCCGAAGCAAACGAAAACCTCGCCAGCGTGATCCCACTCGGATTTGGCGCGATGGTGCTGGTGACGATCTTCCTCTTTAACGCGCTGCGCCAGCCGCTGGTGATCTGGTCGGTGGTCCCGCTGGCGCTGGTAGGGGTTGTGTTTGGCCTGCTGGTCATGGGCGTGCCGTTTGAATTCATGGCGATCCTGGGCGTGCTTTCGCTGGCGGGTCTGCTGATCAAGAACGCCATCGTTCTGGTGGATCAGATCGATCTTGAGATCAATGAAGGCAAGCCGCGCATGGACGCGCTGGTGGATAGCGCCGCCAGCCGTGTGCGCCCGGTTCTGCTGGGCTCTGGGACGACGGTGCTTGGCGTGATCCCGCTCTTCACCGATGCGTTTTTCAAGTCGATGGCTGTGGTGTTGGTGTTTGGACTGACCTTTGCGACCGCGCTTACACTGATCATCGTACCGGTGGTTTACGCCGCGATCTTTGGCATCTCGACCGATGAGCGCGCCGGCAAATCGGGGGGCAAGGGCGGCGACAACACCCCGCCCGAAGGCGCGAAGGAGGCGGCGGCATGATCAAGCGCGTCCTCCTTATTGGCGTTGCCTCGCTCGCATTGTCGGGCTGCATGACGCTGAGCACCGATGACGATGTTGCGCGCGCGGCGGCTGAGAGCCTGCCTTCGCTGCCGGATAATTGGGTGGTGGATGGCGCTGATCCGGGCGATGTGCGCATCGGCTGGATCGAAGCGGTGGGTGATCCGGTCTTGACCGAGCTTGTCATGGAAGCGCAGGCGAACAATCCCGATATCCTTGCCGCCGCCGCCAATCTAGACGCCGCGCGCGCGCTGGTTGTGCAGGCCCGCGCGCCGCTGTTCCCGCAGATCAACGCCAATTTCAACGTCGATCGCACCGACACGCCCAACCCGTTTGCGCTCAACACCACGCTCTTCACCGCGACCGCGCAAGCGGCATGGGAGCTGGATTTGTGGGGCCGGGTGCGCTCTGGCCGCAACGCCGCTTACGCCAGTGCGCAGGCGGTCGAAGCTGATTTGCGCTTTGCTCAATACGCGCTCGCAGCAGGCGTGGCCTCAGCCTATTTTGCCAGCATCGAAGCGCGCGAGCAGGTCAGCGTGGCCCAGCGCACAGTGGACGCGCTGGCGGAAATCGATCGGATCGTGCGTGTGCGCTATCGTGAAGGGTTTGCCTCGCGCCAGGACACCGCAACAACCGGCGCCGACCTTGAAGGCGCGCGCGACGCTCTCGAGCAAGCGCAGAACGGGGCGCGCAACGCAAAGCGCGCGCTCGAAGTGTTGCTGGGCCGCTATCCGGCGGAGAAAGTGGAATTCGCTGAAGCACTGCCCGAAGCCCCGCCGCCGCCGCCCGCCGGCCTGCCAGCCGACTTGCTCGAACGCCGCCCGGACGTGATTGCCGCCGAACGCCGCGTCGCGTCGGCCTTTGCCAATCTCGATCAGACCAAGGCCGCGCAGCTGCCGCAAGTCGTGCTCACTGCGGCGGGCGGGAGCACCTCGACCGACCTTGGCGATATCCTCGACACCGGGAACCTCTTGTGGTCGATCATTGGCGATGTGCTTCAGCCGATCTTCGATGCCGGCCTTCGCGGCGCGCAAGAGGACGAGGCCGACGCCAATCGCCGCGCGGCGATCTCGCTCTATGCCTCGACTGCGCTGGCGGCGCTCCAGGACGTGGAAGACAATCTCGATGCGGTAAAGGTGTTTGCCGAGCGTGAGACGATCCTTGAGACCGCCGCTGAGGAAGCGGGCACGGCCTATGCGCTGGCGCAGTTGCAATATGAGGAAGGCGAGATTGACCTGATCGACGTCTTGAACTTTCAGCAGCGCCTGTTTTCGGCCGAGCGCAACCTCGTCACGGTGCGGCGCCAACGGATCGATCAATGGGTGGGGCTCAACCTCGCGCTTGGCGGCTCGTGGAGCGCGGTGCCTTAGCCATAGCTGTGGAGCGCTGTTCCGGGCGACCTGCCTGGCTGAGAATGCGCTTGGCAAACCCCTCAATTTTCCAAGGCCTGCGCGGCGGTCAGATAGTCTTCCGATCATCCCCGCCCTTGCGGGTCTGCACTCAGTATCCCCCAGCCTCAGGCCCAAGCATTTGCTCAAACTTGTCGAGCGACTGGCGCAGGTTTTTCAAATTCGAGCGCAATTTGATGGGGTCGCCTGCGTCTATGGCCAAGGGGCGTCCAGATTGGCATGACCCGATCTCACCTTGCTGGCCGAGGAGTTCATCGAGCGAAAAGCTGGGTTTAACGCTTAGCTCTCTGAGCAATAGGGTCCGAAAATCGGCGAACATTTTTTGCGCTCGCAAGCGGTCACCCTGAAACGCTGCAGCCTGAATACAGATCGAATGGGCTTCTT
>JBCBKF010000241.1:0-3628 GCA_038522255.1 Pseudomonadota bacterium | reverse complement strand
TCAGCCCCGTCGAATCGGAGTGCTGCGAGCTATCGATGGGCCACGATCCTTCTGCATCCCCCGCGAACCAGGTCCGTTGTCCAAGGGGTCTTTTGCCCGTCTTTCCTTAAACCGTCGAGTCTCGATTATTGCGTGCTGAGGATTTGCGTGAGCGGATTCAAAACACGCCCAAAGCGACCCCTGCGCCCATGGCCTCGCCGATCTGACGGCAATTCTCCAAGGCTTCTTCGGGAACCTTTTTGGGTGCCATTATGGCCTCTGGCGTTTGGGCGTCAAAGTTGACGATCAGCGGATCGACCACCCGCTTCAACCGCCAACCGGTGACGATACGATCCAGCTGGCGTTGCGCACCGGTCCCATCAGAACCTGCGGCGATGATAGAGCCGTAAGCGTATCCTTCGCGCTTGCCGAGGAGCGGGTAATAGGCGCGGTCGAACATCTCTTTCATCGCACCGCTAAGCCCGCCCAGGTTTTCAGGGGCGACAAACAGAAACGCACAAGCGGCCAGCATTGTGTCGGCGCTGGTCTCGCCAGCGGGGCACAAGTCGACCGCAACATGCTCAGCGGCTGCTATGGCCGCTGCGTTCGCCATGGCTTCACTGGCACCAGTGCGGCTGTGCCAGGCAATAAGCAGCCGTTTGGAGTGGATTGCGTTTTCCATCAAGCAAACGACAAGCAAGCGCGGCTGTCGATTGTCAACGGCTCGCCCTGTTTCCTTTCGCCCGATTGCCCTATTCGTGCCTTATGGCCACCGCATCTCCGCCAAACCCGGCTTTGTCACCCGTCCTTGGTGTTGTGCGATCGCTTTCTGGTCGCGCCTGGCATTGGCGCGGCGGGAATATGGAACTTGGCCTAGCAGCCAAGGCAATGGGCCTTGACAACGATATCCTGGCGCAATTGCTGATCACGCGCGGCGCAGCGCCTGACGACGTGGCGCGCCACGCCCGTCCAACCTTGCGCGATTTCCTTCCCGACCCGTCCGCCTTTCGCGATATGGATACAGCTGCTTCACGGCTTGCAGACGCGATCCTCGCCCGCGAAACGGTGACCATTTATGGCGATTATGACGTGGACGGAGCGACCAGTGCAGCACTGTTGGTCGAAACGATGCGCGCGCTCGGGCATGAGGCGGGATATTACATTCCAGACCGTCTATTGGAAGGCTATGGACCAACGGGCGCAGCGCTCGTCAGGTTGGGTGAGGAAGGCTCGTCGCTGGTTGTTACGGTCGATTGTGGGGCGATGGCGCACGAGGCGCTCTCCATGGCGAGCGAGGCAGGTGTCGATGTCATCGTCGTCGATCACCACAAATGTGCAGTCGAGCTTCCGCCGAGCGTGGCGCTCGTCAATCCCAACCGCCTTGATGAAAGCGATCTTGGCGCAGCGCATGGTCATTTGGCGGCGGTAGGGGTTGCTTTCCTGCTCGCGATTGCACTGGTGCGAACCTTGCGGGGGCGCGGCTTTTTCGAAAACCGCAAGGAACCTGACCTCATAAGCCTGCTTGATCTGGTGGCGCTGGGCACGGTGGCGGACGTCGCGGCGCTGCACGGGCTCAACCGTGCCTTTGTCGCGCAAGGGCTCAAAGTGCTAGCCCGGCGTGAGCGGCTGGGAATGATGGCGCTGATGGATGCGAGCCGATTGAACCGTGCGCCCGTCGCCTCGGATCTTGGCTTTGCTCTGGGACCGCGGATCAATGCGGGCGGGCGAATTGGCGAATCGACACTGGGTGTGCGCCTCTTGACAACGCGCGACCCCGAAGAGGCTCGCAGCCTGGCTGAGCAACTCTCGCACCTCAACGAGGAGCGACGGGCGATTGAGGCTACAGTTCAGGAAGCCGCTGAAGGACAGCTTACACACCAGCACAACAGCGCGGTTCATGTGCTGGCGGGTTCGGGTTGGCACCCCGGAGTGATCGGAATTGTCGCAGGCCGCATCAAGGAGAAAACCGGCAAACCCTGCGTTGTCATCGCGCTTGACGATACCGACGACACTGGAAAAGGCAGCGGTCGCTCTATCAGCGGCGTCGATCTTGGCGCAGCGATCATCGCCGCGCGCGAGGAAGGCTTGCTGATAGCCGGCGGCGGGCACGCAATGGCCGCGGGAATGACGATCGATGCGAGCCGGTTGAGCTCTTTCACGCAATTTCTCGACAAGCGGCTCGGCCGCGATGTAGAGCGGGCGCGCCTTGGTCAGACGATGAAACTCGATCTCGCCGTCGCGCCCGGCGGTTTGACGCCTCAACTGGTTGAAACGCTTGAGGCGGCCGGCCCGTACGGCGTTGGCTGGCCCGCGCCGCGTGTCGCCGTTGGCCCCGTGCGGATCGTTAAAGCGGACATTGTGGGCAAAGACCATGTGCGCGTGATAGCAAGCGGAGCGGATCAAACCTCATTCAAAGCAATCGCGTTTCGCGCCGCAGAGACGGAAATGGGTCAGACCCTGCTTCACCGCAGCAAGGGGCGACGCTTTCACCTCGCCGGGCGGGTCAAACTGGATGACTGGGGACAGCGACCTGCCGCCGAATTGCACCTTGAAGACGCCGCGTACGCTGATTGACCCGGGACGGCTGAAATGCGGGGGAGAAATTTCACGGTTGTTTCACAAAGCGGGGTTGACCCTGCCCGCGCCCACCCCTAGATGCGCGCTCTCGCAAACGAGCGTGGCCCGTTCGTCTAGCGGTTAGGACGCGGCCCTTTCACGGCTGAAACACGGGTTCGATTCCCGTACGGGTCACCACCTTCTTACTCCACAGCTCGCTTTTATCGAGGATTTTGCGCGGCCCTTCGGGCGCCCGCCCGATACGAACCGCGCCAGTATGCCCGCTTTCCAGAATTCGCCAGCGTGGCTAAGACATAGCCCGTTATGGATATGCGATACACCACCCCTATTGCCGGAATTGTCCTGGCGTGCGTCACCTTCGCTGCGCTCTTGTTGCTGGGCTATGATGCAATCATCGCGCTCGCAGTGCTGTTCGTGTGGGTCGGATCACTTCTGGTGGCTGGACTGCGCCCGCCGGAAAAACCGAGCGTTATCGTCACTCAACCGCGCGGCGAGCGCGATACGATGCGAAAGGTGATCGAGGGGTTTTCAGCCCCGCTCCTGGTGACGCAACGGGGCACCATTTCCATCGCCAACCGCGCGGCACGCCGGATGCTTGGCCAGCACATTATCGGCCAGGACGCGCGCGTCGCCTTTCGTCAGCCCGAAGCGATCCACCTGCTCGCTGAAAATCGCGATGGCACGGCCATGGTGCGGGGGCTGGTGAGGCGTCAGGATGTGTGGCAGTTCAATCGGCACATCGTGGATGACAACCTTGCGGTTCTGGAACTGATCAACCAGACTGCGGAAGCTGATATCAGTCGCGCGCACACCGACTTTGTCGCCAATGCCAGCCACGAATTGCGCACGCCGCTGGCCGCGATCCTTGGCTATGTTGAAACACTGGCAGACAGTTCGGAAAGCCTCGATTCGCCGATCGCGCAAAAGTTTCTGGGCACGATCGAGCGCGAGGCGCAGCGCCTGCAAAGCCTGATCAGCGATCTGATGAGCCTCAGCCGGGTCGAAGCGGAGAAGCACGATCTGCCCAAGGAAATGCTTGCGCTTGAACGGCTCGCCGAACGCGCCGCTCGTG
>JBCBKF010000240.1:0-3638 GCA_038522255.1 Pseudomonadota bacterium | reverse complement strand
GCCGTGTGAAGACCTGATAGCCTGTTTCAGGATCGGTGTAGGTCGCCTCGCCAAGCGCGCATGCGGCATCGTGAACCGCCCAATAACTCTCTTCGCTGGCCACTCGTGATCTGTCCTGTGATGGTGATTGGGCCTCGCAGCGGCGCTGCTTGGTTGCGCGCCCTTTGCGCTGTTTGTTTCAGCTCTTGCAAGCCCTGATTGAACGAAGATCTTGTGGCTCAAGCCGCCGGTTGGACGATGGCGTCTAGCCTTGCGCCCCCTGCTGCGCCCATTCGCGCGGCGATGGAATGTTCGAAATCATCAATCCGCTCGCGGGGAAGCCGCCTGCGTCTATCGCGGCAAAGCCCGATGCTTTTCGCGGGCGGCTGATTGTGCTCACCAGTTCGGACAACGCCTCGGGCGTGACGCACGCGCTCGCCACGATCCGATCGCAGCGCGAGGCGGTGTTTATCGGTGAGGCCACCGGCGGCGCGGCGACCGGTGCGACCGCGGGCATGATCGCCTTTCTGAAATTGCCTCACAGCGGCATTAGCGTGAAAGTGCCCCTGCAGCGTACGATCATCGCCAACGCGCAAGGCCTTGATCCCCGGCGCGGGATTGAGCCCGATATCTTCGCGCCTGACACGAGGGAGAGCACCTTTTCGGGGGTGGACCCTGCGATGGAGGCGGCGCTCGCGCACATTGGCCGCGCTGATGACGCGGAGATGGCAAGCACCGTGGGCGCGCGCGAGGCACCGACCGGCCTCCAATAAGCACCGGTCGCGGAAGACATGGGCCAGGGTTGATCGCGGGCGCAAGGCGCCTTGCGTAAAAGCCCTGCCACGCAATTTTCCCTAGTCCCCCCGCAGACACTTTTCGACCAGACTTATGCGAGTCCATCGGGTGAGCCGAGAGCGGATGAACGCTGATCCTGCCGCTCTTCCATTGCCCGATGCGCTGTCTACACCTGCGCTTATGAGTGAGGTCACTATGCCCAGAGCTTTTTCAAAAGATGCGATGCCGTCTGCCCGTCCCGGTTCACCCCAGAACACGATTGTTCACAGCCCGGCGCCTAAGAGCTACTCACTCGCGCAGACCTGTGTGCGCAGCGCGATTGCGCGCAATGAAACGCAGCGCCGCATCAAGCACGGGCGCATCCGCCCGATGGTCGAGCCAAGCTTGCTTGAGCGGCTGCTGGGCATGCGGTGAACTCTCGGTTTGTGACCCTTTGTGTCAGGCAAGCCGAGGAATCAACGCGTCTGCGACAGGGCGATACCTAGGTGAATGTTAGCTAACTGCGCCGCTCAGGTTTGGGCCACGGGCGCGGTGCCAGCTTGCCTTTCAACGGATGAAATGAGGGGGCCGCGGTGGGCGGCTCGGTTCATCCGGAAAGGGAACCACAATGACCGCGACACCGATCTATTCAAGCCAGCCCGATCAATGGACCTCGCCGCGTCCGCACACCGATGCAAGCTTGCGCATGCTTAAGCACGGACGGGTGCGCCCGATGGAAGAGCCGAGCCTTCTGGCGCGCTTCTTTGGCCGATACTGAGGCGCTGCGGGCCCGCTTGGCAATGCTTGCAAGCCTTGAGGGTGTACGCACCATTGCGCAGCCTCGTCACGCCGGGTTGCACGCTTCCGGCGCAGCGCGCGGCCCTATCCCCGGCCCTATCCCCGGCCCTGTCAAAGCGCCTTATCGAGGCGCCTCAGCAGCAAGGTCGCAAACACCGCCATGGCCGCTTCATAGCAACCAAAGGCGATGAAATTGGCGGTTGGATCGCCTTCATAGGGCAGCGAGAGCACGCGGCCCATCGCGTAGCTGCCGGTGAAGACCGCAACGAAGACCAGCGCGTATCGCTCAAGCGCCGGACGGATCACTGCGGCGAGGCAGAACAGCCCGATCCCCAGATTGACCCCGCCATAATTGCTGCGGATTTCATACAGGCCTGAGCCCGGCATATCGGGAACGCCCAGAGTGACTGCGAGCGCGGGGGCATCGATGAAGACATAGATCCCGAAGCCTGCGAACAGGATCGCTTGGATGAGCAGAAAGAGCCTGACCACCGGATCGCCTCCTGTTCGCGCCCCGCTCAATATTCCTCGGGCTCTTCGGGCGTATCGGCGCGGTGATCATCGCCTGCATCCTTGATCCCCTGCGCCAGCTTGAACACCACGCCTGAGAGCAGCAGCAGTGCAACGAGGTTTGGCAGAGCCATCGCCGCATTGGAGATATCGCCCAAGCGCCAGACCAGTTCGGAGGGCTGGGCTGCTGCTAGCCAGATAACGACGCACCAGACAACGCGCCAGATGATGTGCAGCGCCTTTTCGCCCGCGCGGGTCGTGCCGGGGACGCGATCATAAATGAACGTGATCGCGCGCTCGCCATAATAGCTCCAGGTGAGCAATGTGGTGAAGACGAACAGGATCAGCGCGATCGAAGCGATCAGAGTGCCCAGCGGAACGCCGGCGATATCAAGCGGGAAGGCTGCCGCAAAAGCCCCGCTCGTCATCTCAAAGCCGACCCGGTCCGATTGCCAGGCGTAGGCCACTGCTTCGCCGCCAGCGGTGAAATCGCCGCGCACGGTCAGGATCACCAAAGCTGTCATCGTGCAGATCACAAGCGTATCAATGAATGTCCCCAGCATCGCCATGCGGCCTTGCTGCTCGGGATCATTGGTCTGCGCCACAGCGTGTGCGATCGCGGTTGAGCCCTGACCCGCTTCATTGGAGAACAGCCCGCGCGCCACCCCCGCGCGGATCGCGATGATCAGCGCAGCGCCCGCAAAACCGCCAGCGGCCGCTTGCGGATTGAAGGCCCCATAAATGATGAGCCCGAAGGTTGCCGGAATGTCGGCAATATTGAGGAGCAGGGCCAGCAAGGCCATAATCACATAAGTGCCCGCCATGAAGGGGATGACCTTTTCCGCGACCGAGCCGATCGATTTGATCCCGCCAATGATGACAATGAAGACCAGCACCGCGACAATCGCCCCGCCGATCGCTTCTTCAATGCCAAACAGCTCCTTGAGCCCGTCAGCGACCGCGTTGGCCTGGATCGAATTGCCCGTCACCAGTGCAGAAAACAGCGTGCCGATACAAAAGACGATGGCGAGCCAGGTCCATTTCGGCCCCAGTCCCAGCATAATGTATGTCATCGGCCCACCGCGCAGCGCGCCATCGCTGGTGCGTTCACGATAGCGGATCGCCAGCGAGCCTTCAGCAAAGGCGAGCCCCATGCCAAACAGCGCGGTGATCCACATCCAGAAGATTGCACCCGGCCCGCCCAGCGCAATCGCTGTGGCAACGCCAGCAAGGTTGCCGGTGCCGACCTGGCCTGAAAGCGCAGTCGACAAAGCGGCAAAGGGGCTGATCTCGCCTTCGCCTTCGCCCTTGCGCGAGGCAAACAGCCCTTTGAATGCGCTGCCCAGTTTGAGGATCGGATAGAATTTGAGCCCGACCATGATCCACAGGCCGATGCCCAGAAGGATGATCGTCATCGGCGGGAAAGGGATAACCTCCACGCCGTTCCATGTGCCGCCCCAGATAAAGTCCGAAACATTCGTGATCGGCGCGATCCACGCCTCCGCGCCGCTGGGTGCTGCTGCCATTAGCGTGATGACAATTCGGGGACACAGTTACAGGGATTTTCCAGCAAATGG
>JBCBKF010000239.1:0-3661 GCA_038522255.1 Pseudomonadota bacterium | reverse complement strand
CCAATCCGCGCGCCGAAGTGGCCAAAGAGGCCACCGACGCAATCGACTGGGTGATCGAGCTCACCACCAACACCCGCTCCGCCAAGAACGAGCTGGGCATTGCGCCGGGCGCCAAGCTCGCCGCCTTCCTGCCCGATCCCTCGGAGCTGGCGCGCAGCACAATCGAGCGGTCCTCCGCCGCGATTGAACGCCTCGCGCGCCTAACCCCAGTGAGCCTCGAAGAGGCACCAAGCGGCGCGGCGATGCAGGTCTCGGCCATAGGCGACACCTTCATCATTCCGCTTGAAGGGATTATCGATATCGCGGCGGAGAAGGCCCGGCTCGATAAGGCGCTGGCGGCGTCCGAAAAAGAGGCGAAGAGCCTCGAAGGACGCCTTTCCAACGCCAATTTCGTCGAACGCGCAGCGCCGCAAGCGGTCGAAAAGGCGCGCGAAGACCTCGCGCATCACCAGGGCGAGGTCGAACGGCTGAATGCCGCACTTGAGCGGTTGGGGTAGGCAAAGCATGCTGCGTGTGTGCAATGTTGCCAGGATGATCGCCCTTGCCCCTTCCATACGCCTTGAATGCCTCGGTTTTCGCAGGGCTGCGGCGCGTTTGCGGGCGGTGGGTTTTCCTTTTTGGACTGTGTCGCCTGTGTCCCCGACACGCTGCCCCACACGCGGTGAGGGCGCTCGCGGATGACCGATCTCGTGCTGGCCACCGATGACACAGGCGAACCGGAAATCTTCGCCAGCCTTCAGGGCGAAGGGCCGAGCGCTGGTACGCCGGTGGCGTTCATCCGCCTTTCGCGCTGCAATCTTGCCTGCACCTGGTGCGACACCGCCTACACCTGGTCGTTCACTGGGCGCTTTGAGGGCGACAACACGCCTCACCGCGACGGTGTGGCGTTTGATCGCAAGGCCAATCAGATCAAACTCTCCCCCGCCAAAGCCGCCTACAAGATCGCCGCGACGGGCCAAAGGCGTCTGGTCATCACCGGGGGCGAGCCGCTGATGCAGTGTGGAGCGTTGGCGGAACTGCTCACCGAGCTGCCCGACATCGAGGTCGAGATCGAAACCAACGGCACCACCAAGGCAAGCGCGCATGTCGATATCCGCGTGGACCAATACAATGTCAGCCCCAAGCTTGCGCATAGCGGCAATGCGGCGGAACTGGCGCTGATCCCCGAGCGGCTTGACGCTTATGCCTGCGATCCGCGCGCCTTTTTCAAGTTCGTGATTGCTGAGCCGGGCGATGTAGACGAAGCACTCGCTATCCAGCGCACATTCGCGATCCCGCCAGAGCGCATCTTTCTGATGGCAGAAGGCACAACGAGCAAAGTTTTGCGAGCGCGGCAGGAATGGCTCGGCCCGCTGTGCCTCCAGCACGGCTTTCGCATGTCGGACCGGATGCACATCCACCTGTATGGCGACACGAGAGGGACTTAGCCGAAGGAAACAAACGGTTCGCACAGCGGACCGCAAGGGCGACCGCCCGCGCGCAGGTGCCCCGCAGCAAAGCGGAGGGAATAGCACCGGGCAGTTCGCCCGGATGGGCGAACGAACTCTAACCCTGCGAACGCCAGCGGCGCACGACGCGCTCGACCATTTCCTCTTCGCCGCCGCCTGTGTTCCACAACTCGACAAAGCTGGGGTCCTCGGAAGCTGGCCGCTTGTGCTCTTCGAGCGTGTCAAAACTCACACGGATCGGGATCGCGACGCCTTCGCCGCAGACTATGCATTCGCGGTTGCGCAAAGCGGGGATCGAATCGAGGAACCCGCGCGAGCCTTCGGGCATGGCCGAGCGGACAAAGGCCTGGTCGCGATCGTTGTTGAGGCGCATCGAGATGATCGTGCCGCATTGCGACAACACACCTTCGGCAAGGTCGGACGGGCGCTGCGTGATGAGGCCAAGGCTGATGCCGTATTTACGGCCTTCCTTGGCGATCCGGCTGAGCACGCGGCCAACGGAAGAATCGTCTGCGTGCTTCTCATTAGGGACGTAGCGGTGAGCCTCCTCGCATACGAGCAGGATCGGGCGGGTCTTCTCCTCACGGCCCCAGATCGCAAAGTCGAACACCAGCCGGCTGAGCACCGCGACCACGGTGGAGGTGATATCGGACGGAACGCCTGAGACATCGATAATCGAGATCGGGCGATCATCACCAGGCATGCGAAAGACCTTGGAGATGAAGTCGGTCATCGTATCACCCACCAGCATGCCGGAGAACATGAACTGGTAGCGTGGATCGCTCTTCAACTCTTCAAGCTTGGACTTGATGCGCATGAACGGCGCGCTCGAGGTCGCCTTGTCGAGTTTGCCCATCTCATCCTGCAGGATGGTGGAGAGATCGGACAACAGATAGGGTACGGGGGCATCGACGGTAATCTTGCCCATCGTCTCTGCCAGGCGGTTCTTGGAACGCGCCGCGAGCAGACACTTGGCGAGAATGTCCATGTCGATCTGGCGCTCATTGCCACTGCTGGAGAGAAGCACTTCGCAATGCTCTTCGAAGTTCATCAGCCAATAGGGCATCTGCAGGTTCGAGACGTCGAGGATGCGACCCGTCGTGCGAAACGCCGATGCGTATTCGCCGTGCGGGTCAATCATGACGATGTGGCCCTTGGGAGCGGTTTCGCAGATGCGATGGAGGATCAGCGCGGCGCTGGTCGATTTACCGGTCCCGGTCGATCCCAGAAGCGCAAAGTGCTTGCCCAGCATCGCGTCGATATAAAGGCCAGCGCGAATGTCCTTGGTGGGGAAGACCCTGCCGATTGTGATATTGGCACGCCCATCGCTCGCGTAGATTTGGCGCAGGTCTCCGGTCGTCGCGGGATAGGACAGTGCGCCTGGCACGGGATAGCGGGTGACACCGCGCCGGAACCCGTGAATGCGCCCGGTAAGCTTTTCCTCGGCACCTTCGCCCAGGAAATCGAGATGGGCGATCACGCCGCCTTCGCTGCGACGATCCTTGCGCTGATCGCGCACGCTGGCCAGCAGCCAGGCATCGCCGACGCGGATCTTGACCTGGCTACCCACTTGCCCTGCAAGTGCGATCGAAGGGTCAGCGTCGGTCATGCATTCGTTGATGCGCTCTAGATCGAACGCCACCTGCGCGCCAGCTCCCGACACTTCGAGCACCACGCCGATCGGCATGGTAGCGTTCGCCTCCGAACGATCCTCTGGCGCGACCGCCGGTTCAGCGCCAGCGGCATCAATGGCAACGCTTTCAAACTGATCCTGGTTCACATCGCCCATCTGCGCGCCCTTTTGCCACGTTTGTGCAAGGCCAAACCGCTGGCCTGTTTCAGCGCCCTATTTGGGCTAACGGGATTAATATCGGGTCAACGAAAACGGGCAGCGGGGGCCGGGCAAATCGATTTGCAGCCACCCCACGGCGTTGCGCTTACCGGCGCGCGAAGTAACCTCCGGCGAGCAGTCCCATCGTGATCGAGAGAACGATCGCAAATGTTCCATAAAGGAACGAATTGCGCCCCGCTTCGAGCACGACGCGCCCTTCCAGACCCACTTTGACGACTTCGATCTTGGCGGTCGCGCTGGCAACCACGCGGCCATTCGCAATCGCGAAGGTCTCCGCCGTGTAGGGCCCGGTGGTCACGTTCGAGGGTAGGTTAATGCGCGCCTGGTAGAGCACACCTGCGCTGATCCGCACGCCGCCCGG
>JBCBKF010000238.1:0-3689 GCA_038522255.1 Pseudomonadota bacterium | reverse complement strand
CGAGATGTCAATATAATATTGACATCTCGTCATGTGACGCTTATAAAAGCATCAGGAGAAGCGCAATGGCAAGTCTAGCAATTCAGGAAGTCGAAGCACCCGCAGGCCCGCAGACCTTTGCAGGTGACAGGGATCGTGGGCGCCTCACCGGCACAGCGATGAAGGCCGTCCTGCGGCTCGCGGAAGCTTGGGGCGCGAGCAATGCAGAAGGCGCGGCGCTTCTTGGCGTTTCCGAAAGCACTTGGGATCGCATGAAGGCAGGAACCTGGGAAGGCACGCTCAGTCAGGACCAGCTGACGCGAGCGTCCGCGCTTATTGGCCTTTTTAAAGGCCTCCATCTGCTCTTTGCCGATGGCATGGCTGACAGGTGGCCAAAGCTTGAGAACAGGGCTCCGGTGTTCGACAGAAAGTCGCCTATCGATGCGATGATCGAAGGCGGTATCCCTCGCATGCTTGAAACCCGCCAGTATATCGACGCGCTTCGTGGCGGCCTCTGAAAACAGTCCCAACCTATCTGTCGTGCGCGAAGCGTTCGAACGCACGGTTCGCCTTGTAAGCAGCGCGCGCCTTCGCGAAGCCGTAATGGCGCCTCTCGTCGATGATGAGGATGAGTTAGCACTTCTAGCCGAGATCGAAGGCGCGACGAGTTCGCGCCTCATAGCCGAGGAAAGGGGCACCGGCGGCGTAGCGTCCGATGAACTGGTCCACGGGGTGCCCAATGCCAAGTTCATCAATGCGAGCTTCGCCTATGCGAAGCCACGCGAGCCTAATCGCTTCAACCCCGCAAATCGCGGCGCATGGTATGCAGCTCTTGATGTCGAGACCTCAATTGCAGAAGTCGGCTTTCATCTCACGCAAGCGCTGGCAGACGCGGGCGATTTCAACACCGTCGTCGAATACGGTGAGATGATCGCGAGCATGTCCGGCGTTTTCGTCGATTTACGCGAAAGCCCAGACCATCCCTCGCTCAATCCCGACAAAGCCGAAGGGTATCCCGCCGGCAATGCCCTCGCGGCTCAAGCGCGCGGCGAGGGGCACAATGGAATCATTTACCCATCGGTCCGTCATGAGGGCGGAACCTGCATCGCCGCGCTTTGGCCAAACGTTGTTCAATCAGTTGTGCAAGGTGGAATGCACCGGCTGACTTGGGATGGTTCTCCGACCTTCGTGGTTGAGGCATTATAGCCTCCGCACGGAGAGCAGATTGGTCTAATCGATCTGATATGGTATTGGAGGATTATGGCGCAGGGACCTGACCACAGCGATGTCGATTTCGGCTTTCAGCCAGGTATCGACACGTTCGCACAAGGCGGAGTTCCAACTTCAACTGCCGCTAAGGATGGTCCGCTAGAAGCTCAGCAAGAAGCAGCGAATAGCGCAGGAAGCGGACTAGTCTTTTCAATCCTGATTGTTGGCATTGCGATCGCAGCGTTCGCCCTACCTTATTTCTTCTGATCCCGATCCGAGAACCAGCGTCGGCGCTGGCTTTCAGATGCCCGCTCGCCTAAATCGCTCGCACCAATAACACCCTGCGCATAGCCTTGATTGCTTGCACCCCGGCGAGCGCGAAGCTCTGCCCGTCCATCCTCAATCGAGCGTTCTGCCTCAGCGAACCGGTCACTCGTCGAACGGCCCGAGCGAGAGCCAGAGCCACCTTCGTGGCTTCTTGAGGCAAGGTCTTCCTCACCAAAGCTTGATGGTCCTTTCACCGGTCCCATGACCTCGGAAGGCGGTAACAGTTCGTCGCGGACTGGCGCCATGGTTTCGTCGATGTAGCGATCCAGGATGCGGTCGACCACGAGGTTGCGCCCCGACATCTGTGTGGGCGTGATATCGGTCTGATTCGGGTTGAGCGGTACATCGAGCCCTTCCGAACGCGCCTGAGCCGCCTCCTCGTAATATCGGCTCGCAATGATCTGCGACATATCCTGACTAATCGTCGCGCCGCCCCCTTCGCGGGTGGTCCAGGTTGAGCTCAGAGTTCGAGAGGCTTCGTCGATCTCGGACAACTGGCGATCAATGGAACGCACTTGTTCGACCAGATCGTCGCGATAGCTGCGTTGCTCGGAGAAACTTTCAGAGCGACTGAATGAGCCGTTGCGCGTATAGGCCCCGCTCTCCCGCCGCGCCTCGTCGCTGACATCCAGACTCTCGGAATTACGACTATCGCGGGTGGTGTTGGAACGATCAGACTGCGATGTGCTGTATCCATCTTGGAATAGGACCCCGTCGCGCGCTGATGTGCCGTAACCACCTGATAGGTTGGAGCCAGCCCCGCGCCCTTTGCCGCCCCGTTTTCCGCCAGCTGGAACACCCAGATTGGCCCCCAACGACCAATTTGTCTCTTGGGAAGCGGAGTACTGATCCTGGGACGATACCCTCCCCTCAACATCCTGACCGATCACCCGGCCCTGCACGGTGCTGGTGACGCTAGACTGTCCGTCGCGGCGTGAGCTCGCCGAAGACGCATTCTCGGTGACCCCGCTTTCCGACGTCACACCGCTAGCGCTACGCGAGCCGCTGGATGTCGAGGAACCAAGCCGCTCGATCGCCGCCATGCGCTCCGCGCGCGCGTCCGTCAGCACGCGTCGGCGGGTTTCAAGTTCGGAGGCGGCTGATGCAAACTCCGCCGAACGCGCGGCAGTGACCTGGGGGCTAAAGCCGAGAGTACTCATGCCGCCGCGAGAATCGTAGAGCGTTGTGCCGCCAAGCGTGACGGTGGTCGCGGTGCCATCGGCGGCTTGGAAGCTGGTGCGCCCGAACCCTGCATTCGCGGACGGTGCGGTGTTCCATTGGTCGCGCTGAACTACATTGCCGGTGAGGTTCTGGTAGCTCTGATTTCCGTAGGCGTAATTGCCGGTGGTGCGCTCATTTGCTGCGGCTTCGGCGGCGCCTTGCGCGGGCGCCAACATCGAGGTCGCCTGGCTCGAAACCGCCATAGCGCCTCGCGCGAGGCCTGCCGCAAGAAACGGGATCGACATCATCAGGAAGCCGGCAATGGTCGCGGTGTCCTGATTGACGGCATCGATCCCGGCCATGCCCGCCATTGTGATCCCGCCCGGCGCGGCCGCATTCATCGCATCAGCGGTGCGATCCATGATGAACATATGGAGCACAGCGTAAAGCGGTCCCCAGGCGGCGAGGTAAAAGAAGCCAGTGAAGTAGCCTTTGAGCGCTGCGATCCCAGTTTGCGGCAAAAGAAAGAGCGGAAAGATCACTGGGAACATGGCATAGAAGACGACGGTGAGCACTATGCCGAGCAAGGGCACCCAGGTCATCGCCTGCTGCGCAATCGAGGTGTAAGTGTTTCTCGCTTGCTCTTCGGCGCGCAGCATCGCGAAGGTGTCGCCATCGGCGCCGCCCAGATTGGCGCGGGCTTCCAGGAAAGCGTTCACCAACGAGCGTTGCTGAAAAATCTGCTCGGAGCTTTGCGAGCTCCCATGAAAGTGGTCGGCGAGGATCGGGAGATCAGCGTCGAGCTTCGAGCGTGCGGCGGCCTCGGTGAGGCCAGGAAAAGCTTTGCGGCTTTCCTCATTCAATCCCACATCGGTCTCGGCGGGGATTTCGGTGTTGGCGAGAGAAGCATAGCCGGCCTGGCAAGTAACGATGGTAGACGCGCCTGAGCTATCGATCCATTTCATGCCGCGCGCAGGGCTGCCCGGTCCCATATCAGTGAGGATATCGGTCGA
>JBCBKF010000237.1:0-3690 GCA_038522255.1 Pseudomonadota bacterium | reverse complement strand
GCCGACGGCGCGACGGGCGGTCTGATCATGGCGAGCCTTCTTTCCATCCCCGGCGCGCTCAAGTTCTTTGTCGGCGGGGGCGTTGTCTATTCGTTCAAGGCGCGCGATGTCCTGTTTGATCTCCCGCGCGAGGCTTATGACGGCATGACGTCGGCCACGGAAGAGTACGCGCTCCTCCAGGCGCGCGGCATCCGCGATCGGCTTGGCGCCGCTTGGGGCATTGCGGAAAGCGGCTCAGCAGGCTCAAGCAAGCATCCGCTCGGTGTGGCCTCCGGGCGCAGTGTGGCCGCGATAGTCGGGCCGGGCGTGGAGCGCATCGCAGTGATCGAGACGCAGAGCGATGATCGGATTGCCAATATGGAGGCCTTCACCCGCAATGCGCTCGACCTGATGGAAGCCACGCTTTTGCCGCCTGGATGAATATCCGTTCAGCTTTACTGGGCCGCGCCTCTCAGCTCCGGGCCCGCCAACTCATGCGCGCACGCTCGCGGCCGCTGAGGCGGCGACGCAGCCACAGGATCGCCCAGTCGCCGCGCTGATGTCGGCTGTAAGGCAGAAAGCCCGCGCGCCGATAGGCTCTGCGCACGCGCGCCTCCTGCTCGCCTGCCAACAGCCCTGCCAGCAACAGATCACCGCCCGGCGCAATATGGGCCGCGAAATCGCCCGCAAGATCGACCAGCGGCCCGGCCAGAATGTTGGCGATCAACAGGTCGTATGGGCTGCGAAGGCTGAGGAGGGGATCGGCCATCCCGTCGGCAATAATCATCATCATTTCGCCCGGGGCCGAACCAAGCGGGATCTGATTGAGCGCTGCGTTGTCAGCAACCACGTGAGCGCAGATGGGATCAATATCCGAAGCGGTCGCTTGCGCAGCGGGCCACAGCCGCAGGGCTGCAAAGCCCAGCAAGCCCGTGCCGGTGCCGATGTCAGCCACACGGCGCGGCGCTCTACCACGCGCTTTCATCATAGCGAGCGTCTCAAGGCAGCCTGCCGTGGTCTCGTGGTGACCTGTCCCAAAGGCTTGAGCAGCCGGGATGACGAAGTCGATAGCGCCGGCAACAGGCGGAAAGTCTGGCGTGTGGACGTGAAAGGGCCCGGCCTCGATCGGCGGCGTTCCGTCCTGGCTAAGGGTCAGCCAGTCCTCATCGGGCAAGGGCTCAATCGTAATGGCGGGAGAGCAATCTTCGAAAAGAGCGGCCAGCGCTCGCTTTTGCCGCTCGCCGGGCTTCACCGGATACCAGCCTTCCAGCACCCAGTCTTCGGGTCGATGCTCGGCGATTTCGCGGCCCGCGATCACGAGGTCGAAGTCCCAGTCATCGATCGCATCGTGCACAAGCAGGGCGGCCTGGACAATGCGTTTGGGCGCGTAGGCGGTCATTTTCCAGCTTGTCATCGCAAGGCCTGGCCGTTTCTAGCGGACAAAACTGGCGCCGTTTGCGTCGATGACGGCGCCGGTCATGCTGGGCGGGGCGTCGAGCGCACAGAACGCGATGATGTCGGCAATCTCCTCAGGCTCGGCCACGCGGCCCAGCGGTATGTCGGACAAGAGCTGCGGCCCGCCGCGCGTTTCGAGATAATCGCCGGCCATGGCGGTGTCGGTAAAGCCGGGTGTTACGGCAAAACTCAAAATGCCCTCGTCAGCGAAGCCGCGTGCAATGGTCTTGTGCATCGCCACCATGCCGCCCTTGGCAGCGGCATAGTGCCAATGCGCTGGCGAATCGCCGCGATAGGCAGCGCGGCTGGCAACATGCACGATCCGGCCCGGAACTCGGCGATCCTGCCAATGGCGTACCGCCAGGCGCGACAATTGCGCCGACGCGGTAAGGTTGATGCGCAAGGTATCCTCCCACGCATCAAGCCATTCCAGATCCGAGCGTTCGATCCGGTTGGGTTCAAACAGGCCAGCATTGTTGATCAGGACATTGATCGCACCGCCTGCGCGGTCCACCGCTTGGTCCCACAAGCGCTGCGCCGCGAGGGGGTCGCGAAAGTCGGCGGGTACGGCTTCTGGCGCCCCGGGGCGCGTCTGGTGACCGATGACAGCGCAGCCGCGACGGATGAGCGTATCGTAGGTTGCTGCGCCGATACCGCGGCTTGATCCGGTGAGGAGGATGAAACTCATGACAAGCTCTATCCAAAACTTTGCAAGCCTTGTCGAGGTAAGCGCGCTTGCGCCCACGCCCACATCCGGTAAGACGCCCCATGGGATTGTTAGCTTAAGACGAGTGATAATGGCACAAAGACCACTTTCTCCTCACCTCCAGATATGGCGGTGGGGCCCACACATGCTGGTTTCCATCCTGCACCGGGTTACCGGCGACGGAATGGCTCTGGTTGGGCTTGGTATATTGGTGTGGTGGCTTGGCGCCCTCGCTAGTGGACCCGATGCATATGAGACTTTTCTTTGGGCCGCGGGATCGCCGCTTGGCTATGTGGTGATGATCGGCCTTACCTGGGCGTTCTTTACCCATATGATGAGCGGTCTGCGCCATTTCGTCCTCGATATTGGTGCAGGCTATGAGCTGGACACGAACAAGACGTGGTCGATCCTCTCGCCCATCATCGCTTGCGTTTTGACGGTGGCGGTGTGGGTCTTCATATTTGTGCGCGGCGGAGGGCTTGGCTGATGGGTAGCGGCACATCAATTGGCCGCGTTCGCGGTCTTGGTTCTGCGCATGACGGCGCGCATCACTGGCTGACGCACCGTTTCAGCGCGATCAGCAACCTTGTGCTGATGACATGGTTTATTGTCAGCCTGCTTTTACTGGGCGATTATTCGTATGAAGCAATGGTCGAGTGGCTGTCTCAGCCCGTACCGGCTGTGGCGATGATGCTGCTGGCGACCAGCCTGTTCTGGCACGCGCAGATGGGTCTTACCGTCCTGATCGAGGATTATATCCACGATGCCGGCTCGAAATTCGCTCTACTTACGCTTCTCAACCTCGCCGCTGTTGGCGGCGGTGTTTTCTGTATTTTCAGCGTTGCAACGCTCGCTTTTGGAGTTTCCGCATAATGGCAACCGCACCCGCCAACGATCCCGGCCCTCAGTTGCAGGGTTCATACAAGATCATTGATCACACCTATGACGTCGTCGTGGTGGGTGCAGGCGGCTCAGGCCTGCGCGCCACGATGGGCGCCGCCGAAGCGGGCCTGCGCACGGCGAACATCTCCAAGGTCTTCCCCACGCGCTCGCATACTGTTGCGGCGCAGGGCGGCATCGCGGCGAGCCTTGGCAACAACACGCCCGATCACTGGACCTGGCATATGTATGACACCGTGAAGGGGTCGGACTGGCTGGGCGATCAGGACGCGATCGAATATCTCGCGCGCGAAGCTCCGGCAGCGGTCTATGAGCTGGAGCACGCCGGTGTGCCCTTTAGCCGCAACGAAGACGGCACGATCTATCAGCGCCCCTTTGGCGGGCACATGCAGAACATGGGCGATGGCCCGCCCGTCCAGCGCACTTGCGCCGCAGCGGACCGCACCGGCCACGCCATGCTCCACGCGCTTTATCAGCAGAGCCTCAAATACGACGCGGACTTCTTCATCGAGTATTTCGCGCTTGACCTGATCATGAGCGATGAGGGCGGCGAAAAGAAGTGCGTGGGCGTGATGGCAATGTGCCTCGATGATGGCACGATCCACCGTTTCCGCGCGCAATCCGTTGTGCTCGCAACCGGCGGCTATGGC
>JBCBKF010000236.1:0-3713 GCA_038522255.1 Pseudomonadota bacterium | reverse complement strand
GCGGAGAGTTGGCGTGGAGTGTACACATCGAGCCATCGTGGCCGGTGTTCATCGCGGCAAGCAAGTCGAAGCACTCGGCTCCGCGAATCTCGCCCAAGATGATACGGTCTGGACGCATACGCAGGGCGTTCTTCACAAGGTCACCGATCGTAATCGCGCCCTGACCTTCAAGGTTGGGCGGGCGCGTTTCAAGCGGCAGCCAGTGCGGCTGTTGCAGACGAAGTTCGGCGGCATCCTCGATGGTCAGCACGCGCTCGCCCGGGTCGATCATCTTCGACAAAGCGTTGAGCATGGTCGTCTTACCCGAACCCGTACCGCCCGAGATAACGACATTCATCCGGCAAGCGCCCGCGATTTTGAGCGCGGTGCACATCTTGTCGGACATCGAGCCGAATTCCTTGAGCATGTCGAGCGTGATCGGTTTCTCGGAGAATTTACGAATGGAGATCGCGGTGCCGCGCAAGCTCAATGGCGGCACGATGACGTTCACACGCGAGCCATCTTTCAAACGGGCGTCAGCAAGCGGCGTCGTCTGGTCAACACGGCGGCCAACCTGGTTCACGATGCGCTGGGCGATCTGGAACAGATGCTGTTCATCGCGGAACCGTATCGGCGCGATGACGAGCTTACCCTTCTTCTCGATGTATGTCTGGTCCGGCCCGTTGACCATGATATCGGAGACGTCCGGGTCGTTCAGCAGCTCTTCGAGCGGACCAAAGCCGAGCAGTTCATCGATCAGAACCTTTTCGAGCGCAAATTGCTCGCGGCGGTTGAGCGTGACCTTGAGCTCGGCCAGCACTTCCATGATGATTGGGCGGAATTCTTCGGAGAGCTCTTCTTTGGAGAGCGTGGCAGCAGCTTCCGGGTCAACCCGTTCGAGCAGGCGAGGGAGCACCTGTTCCTTGATCTTGTGGACGCTGGCTTCGAACCCTTCGGGCGCGCCGCTCGCGCTCTCGACCGCAGCCGCACGCTCGGCCAGTCGGTCCATCGCTTCGGCGGTGCTGCCTTTGGCTGGGCCTGATGGAGCTTGTGCGGGGCTCGGAGCGGCTTTGGCTTTTGTTTGCTCGGCATCGGCGGGAAGCGGTGGGAATTGCTCGCCGCCCTTGGGCTGTTCGGGAGCGCGGCCACCCGTTTTCATCGGGCGGGCAACACCAAAAGCAGGGCGACCGCCCGGCTTCATATTGCCGGCGTTACCCTTTTTCCCGAATGCACTCATGCCAAGCCCCCGAGGCCATCAATTGCTCTTTGCAGCACCTCTCACGCAAACCAGCGAAGGGTGCCTCTCGAAATTTGGTGAATAATCTGGAAAGCTTATTTTTTCCCTAAAGCGAGGGGGTGCCCGCCACGGCGGCAATGCGCCTGGCAGAAGGGATGGGTAGGCCACGCCTCATTTTGCAAGGATCGTTCAAGCGTCTGAAAAGACGATTGAGTTCTGCGATGCCGGATCGCGGCCTATGCGCCTGTAGTCGCTTTGCAATGGCATCTGACGCGCCAGCGCCATGCGCCACGATCAACCACTCAAGCAGGACCATTACGGTCAGCGGAACGGCAGGCGGGCCTTGGGATAACCTTGCCCGCGCGGGCAATGCTGTGTTGCCTATCTGTGTTTCCTGCGGCATCGCGGCACGCAGACACCACGCTGTCCGCGTCGACAAAGGGAAGTGATCCGCTATGACCCTGCGAGGGCTGGTTTGAACGCGTCTCACACCATTTCGGATCGTCCGCTTACCGCTCCGCAGGATCGTCAAACCGGGATGCGAAACGCTTTGGCTGCGATGGCCTTCGCTCTCTTGGTGTTGCCGGGCACGCTTGCCCTTTTTTATACTTCGGTTTACTCAGTCCATCAAGACTTGGCGGGAGCGGCGCTGTCGGCCAAACTTGCCAATGTGCTTGGCCCAAGCTTCGGTGAATACGGGCTGTTTTTCCCTCCAGCCGAGCGCTTTTGGTTTTCTCTCAGCGTGACCTTGAACGAATGGACGGGTTTGAGGCTGGATCTGGCGGTTGTCGCCATTACCAGCGTTGCCGTGATCATTTCCGCTGGCTTTGCCTACCACATCCGGAACGCCGCCGTGGGGGCAACCGCGCTCTTTTTCATCGCCTCAATCGCGGTACTCGTGATCCTTCCGATCCTGTACAAAAACATATTCGGCTTGCGTGAGCATCTGGTGATCCTGGGCTTGTGGCCATATTTGGTGCTGCGCGCATCAGACCCGGATGGCCAGCGGATCGGTTGGAAAACTCGCTTCGCGCTCGGCATCTGGATGGGCGCCACGCTCTTACTCAAATATGTCTACGCGCTCGTCGTGCTCTTGGTTGAAATCGCCGACGCGCTTTTGCGCCGTCGACCGTTGACACTGTTCCGGATCGAGAACCTTGTCTCAGGCGCGATTGTGGCGATGTACTTGATTGCCTGGCTGGTGCTCAACCCAGAGCAGCGCGAGGCGATGGCGGTGGTCGTAACGGCGATTGAGGCCAATCTGGCCCCCAGCATTGTCAATTTTGAGCAAGCGGCCTTGTGGCTATCGTCGGCCGGGTGCCTGCTTGCGCTCGCAATGGCATTCAAAGTGCCCGCGCGCACGACTTGCATCGGACTTGCCATGGTTGTGGCAGCGATTGTTGCATCGTGGATCCAGTCCCGATGGTACACGCATCATCACTTTCCCATCACCATGGCCTATCTCGCCTGGCTCTGGATTGCGCGCGATAATCTGAAGCCCTTGTGGCTGATAGCAGTAGGCTTGCTGACAATGGCGCCCGTTCTGGCCGAGCATCGCAAAACCTCTGTCTATCAGAGCAACACTCAGGAACTCAGCGAGGCGATGGACAAAGCTGGCGTTTCTCTGGCTGGAAAGCGCGTCGGCGTACTGGCTATGCATCCCGCGCCTATGAATGAGTATCTGGCCGCGCAAGGAGCGATCCGCTGGAATACGAGCGTGAACATCGCCTATCTCGCCTCTGAGCTCCAACCTCTCGATCGTCCCGAAAACGCGGGCGAGCTTTCGGAGCCGGTGCTCATCGAAGAGCCCGGGCGCAAACGGCTCCACGACCAGATGCTGCGGCTTTGGGAAGAGCGACTGCCCGATGCATTGATCCTTGATGAAAGCACGAGCTGGCCGCTGCGCCACATCACGATCAAATGGGAACAGGCATTTGCCAATGACCCCCGGTTCAAGGCAATCCTTGACCAGTACAAGCCCGTCTTTGAACACAAAGGCGAACGACTTGAATTCCGCTATCTGGAGCGCAAGGAGTGAAGCGGGACGCGCCTGATCTTCATCCCGGCCCCGTCCTTGACCCTGTTTTTAGTGGGGCAGGGTCTTCCGCACATTCGTGGGCTTCCCTTGGACTAGCGGCAGCGTTCGCGCTGGGCACACTTGCGCTTGTTCAGCTGATTTACAGTGCCCTTTACTGGGTCCATCCTGACCTCGCGGGCGCGGTATTGTCAGGTCGGCTGGTTTTGACGCTGCAAGAGTCATTCGATGACTATACTGTGTTCTTCCCGCCTGCAGAGCGCGTTTGGTTCACATTCGCAGCCGCTATCAGCGAATGGACGGGCATGCGGCTCGATCTCGCGGCAGTCTTGCTCACCAATACTGCCGTGCTGATCTCGGCGGGCCTTGGATATCACATTCGGCGGGTGACGGCGGGCGCGTCGCTTCGCTTTTTCGCAGGGTCGCTTTTGATCCTGGCGCTGATGCCGATCGCGTATATGA
>JBCBKF010000235.1:0-3714 GCA_038522255.1 Pseudomonadota bacterium | reverse complement strand
GTGGGCGCGTATGGCGCGGCGATGTTTCACTTGTTCACGCACGCATTTTTCAAGGCGCTGCTGTTCCTGGGGGCAGGCTCAGTTATCCATGCCATGCACCACGAACAGGACATGCGCTATTACGGTGGCCTCAGGAACAGCAGCGCCTTGAAAAATGCGTGCGTGAACAAGTGAAACATCGCCGCGCCATACGCGCCCACGCCGGCTGCAAAGAACATATAGCCCAGTTGCGAGCAGGTTGAGTAGGCGATCACGCGCTTGATGTCCCACTGGGTCGTCCCGATCGTGGCCGCAAAGAAGCAGGTCGCAGCGCCCACCACCGTTACCATCGTCAGCGCAATCGGAGCGGCTTCGAACATGGGCGACAGGCGGCAGACCATGAACACGCCCGCCGTCACCATGGTCGCAGCGTGGATCAGCGCGGAAACGGGGGTCGGCCCCTCCATCGCGTCAGGCAGCCAGGTGTGCAGGCCCAGCTGCGCAGATTTACCCATGGCTCCGATAAACAGAAGGATGCACAGGACATCCATGGTCGGCACACGCATGCCCAGAAACCCAATGGTCGCCCCGCTCATCGTGGGCGCAGCTGCGAGAATTTCCGGGATCGAGGTCGTCTGGAACACCAGGAACGTGCCAAGAATGCCTAGCATATAGCCCAGATCGCCCACGCGGTTGACCACGAAGGCCTTGATCGCAGCTGCGGTCGCGCTCGGCTTGTGATACCAGAACCCGATCAGAAGATAGGAAGCGAGCCCCACCCCTTCCCAGCCAAAGAACATCTGAACCAGATTGTCCGCCGTAACCAGCATCAGCATCGCAAAGGTGAAGAGCGAGAGATAGGCAAAGAAGCGCGGCTGGCTCGCGTCTTCCTCCATATAGCCCCAGCTATAAAGGTGGACGAGCGCGGAGACGCTGTTGATCACCACCAGCATCACAGCCGTCAAAGTGTCGACACGCAGCGCCCAGTCAAACGCCATTTCGCCCGAGCGCACCCATGTGAGGACGGGGATGACTTCGGCGCTCGCGGTGCCGGTCAGAAAGCCGATAAAGATTGGCCAACTCAGCGCCGCGGACAGGAAAAGCGCGCCGGTCGTCACCACCTTGGCCGCGGTGTTGCCAATCATGCGGTTGCCAAAGCCCGCAATCATAGCCGCGATCAGCGGCGCAAAGACGATGATGAGGATCGAGTGCATTGGCTCTAGCCCTTCATCCGGTTCACATCGTCGACCGCAATCGTTCCGCGACCTCTGAAATATATGACCAGGATGGCGAGCCCGATTGCCGCTTCACCAGCAGCCACCGTCAGCACCAGCATGGCAAAGATCTGACCAGTAAGATCGCCCAATTGCGCGCTAAAGGCGACGAGATTGATGTTTACGGCGAGCAGGATTAGCTCCACCGCCATCAGTATGACGATTACATTCTTGCGGTTGAGAAATATACCCAGCACGCCCAGCACGAAAAGGATCGCGCCAACGACAAGATAGTGTTCGATCCCGATGATCTCGTTCACAGCTCAACCCCTTCGCCGACGGTCGGCTGTTTCATGACAGTGGCTTCCTCAGGGCGACGCGCGATTTGCTTGCCGACATCTTGGCGGCCCCGCGCGCCCGGCTTGGGATCGCGGTGGGTGAGGACAATCGCGCCGATCATCGCCACCAGCAGGATTATCCCGGCGATCTCGAACAGCAGGATATAACGACCATAGAGCAGCGCTCCGATCGCCTCGATATTGCTTTGCCCGGCCTGCGCGACCGCGGTGCCGTCAGCCTCGCCAAGCTGGACCCCGCCTGCACCATATGCGCCGACGGCCAGCATCAACTCCGCCAGCAGAATCGCGGCGATGACAATTCCCAGTGGAAAATTGCGGATGAAGCCGGCGCGCATCGCAGCAAAGTCGATGTCAAGCATCATGACGACGAACAGGAACAGCACCGCAACCGCGCCCACATAGACAATCACCAGCAGCATCGCGATGAACTCTGCACCCACTAGCACCATCAGGCCCGCTGCGTTGAAGAACGCCAGGATCAACCACAGCACGGAATGCACCGGGTTGCGGCTCATGATCACCATGACCGCGCTCGCGATGACGATGCTTGCAAAAAGGTAGAAGGCGAAAGCCTGTATCATGACGATTGAGCCGCTCCCTCGCCCGGCTTTAACTCCGAGCACTGACGCGGCGATGTGATCCCTTTATCCCTCGAACCTGGCCTTAAACCCCGTGAGCGTTGCCCACACCATAAAGCCGGATTCGTTTATCCGAATTGCATTTCGTGCACGCCCTAGCGATAGGGTGCATCCGCTTCAAGATTGGCCGCGATGGCCCGTTCCCATTTGTCACCATTCGCGAGCAGCTTTGCCTTGTCATAGAGCAGCTCTTCACGCGTTTCGGTGGCGTATTCAAAGTTCGGCCCCTCGACGATGGCGTCCACCGGGCAGGCCTCCTGACAAAAGCCGCAATAGATGCACTTGGTCATGTCGATGTCGTATCGCGTGGTGCGGCGGCTGCCATCCTCACGCGGCTCGCTCTCAATGGTGATAGCCTGCGCGGGACACACGGCCTCGCACAATTTGCACGCAATGCAGCGCTCTTCCCCGTTGGGGTACCGGAGCAAGGAGTGCTCACCGCGAAAGAGCTTGCTCAGCGGCGACTTTTCGAAGGGGTAATTGATCGTCACCTTGGGCTTGAAGATATACTTCATCGTCAAGGCGTGCGCCTTGAGAAATTCCCACAGGGTGAACGATTTAAGGAGTTGGGTTGCGGTGGTCACAAGCTGACTCCATTAGTCACGGATTTCATTTTGCAGGTTCCAATCCAGACTGGATCTGCACGGTCGATAGATTCGGTCACGGCTTCAATTTTGATCTCGAAAGAAGCAGAGGCATCAATACTAAAAGACTTCGCGTCGATTCTCTTTTTCATTGGAAAGCCAGAGGTGGCTTGAATTTCGTACAACTGATCTTTGAAACTGAAGGTCGTAGGTATGTCAGCATTCGACTGGCGCGCTTTGAGATTGCCAAACCGCCCATTGCGATCATCCATATCCGCTTGGAATATCTTGGGCTGGCCGATTGTATAACCATCCCGCACATCTCCGAAGGCGAGCAGACCGTTATAAAACTTCAGGCGCCTTCGTTCGTTTGTGATGGTGTAAGGAACGGGAACAATAATGAGCGCCTTCGAGGCACTAAACAGATCATCTTCTTGATTTTGGACCGCATCACAACTCACTTGTTTCAGCGGGTACATACGGGGCTCGCTCGGCGCATCTTCCGGCTCCAGCGCCTGAACCGAAGCTGCCATAACAGCTATAACTGTAAGCAACACAAACCTCATCCGAAATGCCCAATCGCCATCAGATACCCGCTGATCAGCACGACAAACATCAGGCTCATCGGCAGGAACACCTTCCAGCCAAGCCGCATCAGCTGGTCATAGCGATAGCGCGGAACCGTGCCCCACACCCAGCTGAACATGAAGAAGAACATGAAGGTTTTGAGCAGGAACCAGACGATGCCCGGAACCCAGTAAAGGAACGAAAGCTCCAGCGGGGGCAGCCAACCGCCAAAGAACAGGATCGTAAGCAGCGAACACATCAGCAGGATGTTGGCGTATTCGCCCAGCCAGAACAGCGCGAAGGCCATGCTCGAATATTCGGTCTGATAGCCCGCGACGAGCTCGCTCTCGGCCTCGGTCAGGTCAAACGGCGG
>JBCBKF010000234.1:0-3759 GCA_038522255.1 Pseudomonadota bacterium | reverse complement strand
CTTCTGCCAATTTGCGCCGGAATGATGAGCCTTGTGGCGGCTCGGCGACGATTTCGCTGGCCGACCCTTCGGCGCGCTCAACGGGGCGCTCTATTGGGCGCTGGCCGGGGTCGCTTGCGGGGCGCGGCGCACTCACGCCTCCCTTGGTGGTCCAGCGCGCGATTGAGGGTTCGGGTGGGTTTGCCTGTGGGGCGTTGGCCGGTGTCTGCGGTGATGGGCGCGGTCCGGGGGCTTGCGGCCTCTCGCCTGGTGCAAAGGGAGCGCGGGGCGGCTCCGCGCCAGCAGGCGGAGGCGAGGGGCGCTTTGGCTTTGGGATGATCGGACTGGGCGAAGTTTCGGGGTCTGCACTACTGATGGGCGAAGCTGTCGAAGCTGGCTGTGCGGCCCCGCGCCGCGGTTCAGCCACGGTCTCAGTGTCAGCGGGAGTTTTGGAGGGGCCTGCCTGCCGTGCAGTTCTGGAGCTGCCGGACGGCTCGCTATCGGCTGTACGCGCTGTTCCGGCTTCACCAGCGGTCAGCGGCGCTTGGAACCAGCTGTGCTTGCATTTCGCGCAGCGCACCGTCCGGCCTTCATTTCCGATGGCCGTGTCAGGAACCGCGTAACGCGTCCCACAATTAGGGCACGATATAATCATTGTCATAATGGCAATACTTGGTGGTCTCTCTCACACAAGTGTATCGCCTCTCCCAGCGCGCGAATCCGGGCTGTTTTCCACATTGATAACCATATTTGGCCTGTTGCGCCACGCTTCTGCTGATCCTGGGCTTCCCCAGCCATGGGGCCGCTGATAGAGGCCGATCATGGCTGAACGCGCGAGCGAGATCGTAAAATTTGACAATGTCGGGCTGCGCTATGGGGCAGACCAGGAGGTCTTGAGCGATCTGAGCTTCACTCTTTTTCCGGGCAGTTTCTACTTTCTCACCGGCGCCAGCGGCGCTGGAAAGACCAGCCTGTTGAAGCTGCTTTATCTCGCACAGCGTCCCTCGCGCGGGGGGATACGCATGTTCGGGCGCGACATGATAACGCTGCCGCGCGGCGATCTGCCCGATTTCCGGCGCCGCCTTGGCGTTGTCTTTCAGAACTTTCGCCTGATCCAGCATCTCTCCGCATTCGACAATGTTGCCTTGCCTCTGCGCCTCGCAGGGACGGAGGAGAAGCGCGTTGTCAAAGCGGTTGAGGATATCCTTGAATGGGTCAACCTCTCGCACCGCGCGCAGGCCCAGCCAGAGACGATGTCAGGGGGGGAGCAGCAGCGGGTCGCGATCGCACGTGCGGTGATCGCGCGGCCTCAATTGCTGATCGCTGACGAACCGACAGGGAATGTCGATCCGGAAATGGCGCTTAAGCTCCTGCGGTTGTTCGAGGCACTCAACAGCCGGGTCGGAACCACGGTTTTGGTGGCCACTCACGATGTGCATCTTATACAAAAGGTGCCGGAATCGCTGATCATGCGTCTGAACAAGGGGCGGCTGTCCGACCCTACAGGAGCGCTGCGCTACCCCCCGGCGCGGTCCAGGGCCGCTGCGCCACCGCGCAGCCTGTTCGCATCAGATGGCAATCAATGAGCGCGGGCGCGTCCGATCCCGGCGCAAAACAGCCTGCGCGCCTACTGCCCAAGAGTCGCTTTGGCGGACCGATACCCTGGGTCATCGCGATCCTGATAGCGCTGGTTGTCATTGCGGCGGCCGGCGGCCTTGCGCTGCGCAATCTGGCGGATAACGCGCGCGCTGACCTTTCCGGAGCGGTGACGGTACAGATCATCGAAGCGAACCCGGACATCAGGGTCGAGCGCGCGCAGGCCGCCGCATCGGCTTTGGCCAGCCAGCCAATGGTCACCTCGGTCCGAATTGTGCCCGAAGAGGAACTCGCCGAATTGCTGGAACCGTGGCTTGGTACGAGTGCCAGCAGCGCAGATGTGCCCATCCCGGCCTTGATCGATGTAGAGCTCTCTGCCCGCGCGACAACGGGCGAAGTGGCCCAGTTGCAGGCGGCGCTGGATCGGGCGGTGCCGGGCACGAAGGTGGACGCGCAATCCTCCTGGCTGAAACCGGTCTACAACGCGCTTTCTGCGCTGCAATATCTCGCGCTTGCGCTGATTGCGCTGATCGCCATTGCGACTGCGGCGGCAGTGTGGCTGGCCGCGCGCAGCGCCTTTGCCAATCACAGGGATACGGTCGAGATTATCCATCTTCTCGGCGGGACGGACGCGCAGATCACACGGGTTTTTGAACGCACGGTGGCCCTTGAGGCCAGTTTCGGAGCGCTGGTAGGCGTTGCCCTTGGCGCTGTGACAGTCTGGCTGCTGGGCCAGCAATTCGCCGCTCTCGACAGCGGCATGGTTGGGGGCGCGACGCTTGGTTGGGAGGGTTGGGTGATCCTCGCGGCGATCCCGGTGGCCGGGATAATGCTAGCGCTGGTGACCGCCCGGATCACCATTTCACTTGCGTTAAGAGCTATGCTGTGAAGAGACAGCCGTGATGGTTCGCACAATTCTATCTGCTGTATTTCTGGTCTGGGCGCTTGGCTTTTTGTGGTTTGCGATCGCCTTGCCGCAGCCGGCGCAAAGGCTTGAGACAGACGCTGTGATTGTACCCACTGGCGGCGCGGGCCGGATTGCGCGCGGGCTTGATGTGCTCGATGATGGGCTGGCGCGCCGGATGCTCGTCACCGGGGTTGATCCGGAAGTGAAACCCGGGGAATTCGCGGCTCAATTCGAAGTGCCCCAGGCGCAGATGGAATGTTGCATTTCGCTCGGTTTCATGGCGGTCGACACGCGCGGCAATGCATCGGAGACCGCGCAATGGGTCAAGAGCAACGAGGTCACCTCGCTGCGTCTCGTCACCACGGACTGGCACATGCGGCGCGCGGCGGGGGAACTGGAGCGCAGGCTGCCCGATGGAGTAAGGGTCGTGTGGGACGCGGTGCCGTCGCAGCCCAGCCTCGGGGCGCTGTTCCTTGAATATCACAAATTGATCGCCAGCCAGCTGGCTGGGCTTGTCAATTATTGACTGGGTGAGCCGCGGATTCATGACTTTCCTACGCAGCGTCCTGTTCTACCCCATCTTTTATGGGTTCAGCGCGCTGCTGGTTGTCGCTTCGGTGCTCGCTATTCCGCTGGGCCAGGACAAGCTGCGCTGGGTCGTGGCGACCTGGGGCGTATGGCATCGCTGGTGCCTCAAGACATTGCTTGGCATTGACGTGGTGATTGAGGGGCATTTGCCTGACGGCCCGGTGCTGATCGCGGTAAAGCACGAAAGCTATTTCGAGGCGATCGACATGCCGCGCCTGTTTCGATTTCCCACCGTCTTTGCCAAGCGCGAGCTTTTTCTGATCCCCGGCTGGGGCTATTCAGCCAAGGTTTACGGCCTCATCCCGGTCGCGCGTGACAAGGGGGCCAAGGCGCTGCGCGAGATGATCAAAACGGCGCGCGCGCGGGTCGCCGAAGGGCGCCCGCTCGTGATCTTCCCTGAGGGCACGCGGGTCGAACACGGCACGCAGCCACCGCTGCAATCGGGCTTTGCGGGAACGTACAAGCTATTGGGCTTGCCGGTCGTGCCGATCGCGGTGAACAGCGGGCCCGTGTACCACCGGATCGTCAAGCGGCCGGGAACTATCACTTACCGCGTTGGTGAAACTATACCGGAAGGGCTTGGCCGCGAGGAGATCGAGTCGCGCGTGCACAGCGCGATCAACGCGCTCAACGTGTAACGCGCGATCAACGCGCTCAACGTGTAACGCGCGATCAACGCGCTCAACGTG
>JBCBKF010000233.1:0-3762 GCA_038522255.1 Pseudomonadota bacterium | reverse complement strand
CCTGCGCAGTCACTTCCGAAGCTGTGCGCCAGACCCGCCAGGCGATCCGCCGCGCTCGCCGCGCACGGCCCGAGGCGCGCCTGATCGTCACCGGATGCGCAGCGGATATTGAGCGCGAGGCGATCGCCGCAATGCCCGAAGTGGACGGGCTGATCGCCAACGCCACGAAGCTTGACCCGCGCGCATGGAATGTTCCCGCAGCCCAAGCGCCGTTGCCCCCGACGCGAACGCGCGCCTTCGTCGCGGTCCAGAACGGCTGCGACCACGCCTGCACTTTCTGCGTAATCCCCCAAGGGCGGGGGCAAAGCCGCTCGCTGACGACCGCCCAAGTCATCGCTCAGGTCGGTCAACATCTTGACGAAGGCGCGCGCGAGGTCGTGCTGACCGGGGTTGATCTTACCAGTTGGGGCCAGGACTTTGAGGGCGCGCCGAGCCTGGGCGTACTGGTTGCCTCGATCCTCGACGCGTTCCCTGAGCTGGCCCGCCTGCGCCTTTCCTCGGTCGACGGGATCGAGATTGACGCAACGCTGTTCGACCTCATCGCGCATGAGCCGCGCCTGATGCCGCATCTGCACCTCTCGCTGCAACATGGGCACGATCTGATCCTAAAGCGCATGAAGCGCCGCCATTCGCGCGCCGATGCGGTGGAGCTGGTCGCGCGCCTCAAAGCCGCACGACCCGAGATTGCGGTTGGCGCCGACCTGATCGCAGGTTTCCCAACCGAGAGCGAGGAGCATCACCAGGCGAACCTCTCTGTCATCAATGCCCTCGACATCGTCCACGGCCACATTTTCCCCTATTCGCCGCGCCCCGGCACGCCCGCTGCGCGCATGCCGCAGGTCGAGCGCACGCTCGTAAAGACCCGCGCCGCTGAACTTCGAGCCGCCGTCGCTCGGCGCAGGGCGGCATGGCTTGACGGGTTTGTGGGCGAAACGCATCGCGTCCTCGCCGAACGCGACGGCACCGGCTATGCGCCCTCCTATGCCCGCATTGCGCTACCTGATGGAACGCATGCCGGAGATATCGTCGCGGTGACGGTGCGCGAAGTGGACGGAGGGCTCTTGCGATGAACGCTGGGGACGACAGACAAAACTCCTGGAGCGAGCGGCTGCTCGGCGGCTTTCGCAAGACCTCTGAGCGCTTGTCGGACAATCTTGCGGGGCTAGCAGGCGGCGGCAAGCTGTCCGATGCGACGCTCGATGATATCGAGGATGCGCTGATCGTCTCAGACCTTGGCCCCAAGGCGGCAGGCCGCATCCGCGAAAAGCTCTCGCAAAAATCGTTTGGCGACCAGATCACACAAAACGAGCTCAAACAGGCCGTCGCCGACGAGATCGCCGATATCCTGCGCCCTGTTGCCAAGCCGCTCGAGATCACCGCTTTCCCGCGCCCGCAAGTGATCCTCGTGATCGGCGTCAACGGATCGGGCAAGACCACCACCATCGCCAAGCTCGCGCATCTGTTCACGGAGGATGATTACGGCGTTCTGCTGGCCGCCGGGGACACGTTCCGCGCTGCAGCGATCGGTCAGCTCGCCACCTGGGCGGGCCGTGCCGGTGTCGACATTGTGCGCGGGCCCGAGGGCGGCGATCCCGCCAGCATCGTGTTCGACGCGGTCAAACAGGCAACCGATACCGGAATCGATGCGCTGGTGGTCGACACTGCCGGGCGCCTTCAGAACAAGAAGGAGCTGATGGAGGAGCTCGCCAAGATCCGCCGCGTGCTGGGGCGCCTCAACGAAGCCGCGCCGCATGACGTAGTGCTCGTGCTCGATGCGACCAATGGCCAAAACGCGCTCTCGCAGATTGACGTGTTTCAAGAGGTCGCAGGGGTCACTGGCCTGATCATGACCAAGCTTGACGGCACTGCACGCGGCGGCGTTCTGGTCGCCGCGGCTGAGCAATATGGCCTCCCTATCCACGCGATCGGGGTTGGCGAGAAAATGGAAGACTTGCGCCCGTTCGATCCAGACCTTGTCGCGCGCGTTATTGCAGGAGTGGCGTAAGTGCCCGAAAACGAAACCAAGAAAGCCGCCTCCAGCTGGCTCAACGTCGCGGTTGATTACGGGCCGCTGCTCGCCTTTCTCCTGAGCTACCGCGTGTTTGCGCCTGATAACGAGGGGATTGACGATGAGCTGGTCCTCGCGGCGCTCACCACCAAGGCGATCGTGCAGAGCACCGGGGTATTTATCGTCGCGGCGCTGATTGCGCTGGGCGTATCAAAGTGGCGGCTTGGCCGGGTTTCGCCGATGCTGTGGTTTTCGACCGCGCTCATCATCGTGTTTGGCGGGTTTACGATCTGGACCGGCGACCAACGGATCATCCAATTGAAGCCCACAGTGCTCTACACCCTGTTTGGCGTTGCGCTCCTGGTTGGCTGGCAAATGGGGCGCGCGCTCCTCAAAATCCTGCTCGAAGCCGCGTTTGAAGGGCTCTCGGATGAAGGCTGGCTCAAACTCTCGCGCAATTGGGGCGTGTTCTTCCTGTGCCTCGCCGCGCTCAACGAAGCGCTGGTCGCTTACATGAGCTTTGAAGGCTGGCTGTGGGCGAAATTCTGGGTGTTCATGCCGCTCTCCTTCCTCTTCACCTTTGCCAATATCCCGATGCTGTTGAAGCACGGCCTGGCGGTCGAAGACGCAGAGAAGGTCGTGAAGGAAGAGCCGCCAACGGGCAGCTGAACCCGCCCCGGATAAGCCCTGCGGTCTCGAAAGCGGTTTGACACGGCCGCACTCCCCCCACCATATCAGTGCGAAACGATATGAGGGGGTGTGGAAATGGTCCGAGCAGGATTGACGTCTGGGCTGGCGCTGGCGTTGTTGATAATCACCGCGCCCGGCGCTGCGATGGCGAGCGAGGAAACGCAGAGCCGCCCGCCCCTGTCCGAAATCATCCCTTTGCGCGAACGCGCCGCGGTCATCGACACGGTGCTGGAGCTCCGGCTCGATACGCTCATCCCTCAGATCATGCGCGAAGAGGGCGTGGATATGTGGCTCCACATGAGCCGCGAATATTTTGAAGACCCCGTGACCGCCTCGATGCTCAACGCCACCAGCATGCACGCGCGGCGGCGAACGATTTTGATCTTCTTTGATCCGGGCGGCGCAAAGCCTGTCGAGCGCCTGACCGTCAGCCGCTATGGCCTTGCCGGGCTGTTTGAGCCCGCCTGGGACCCGGCCAGACAACCAGATCAATGGCAGGCGGTCGCCGATATCATCGCCGCGCGCGATCCGGGAAAGATCGCGATCAACGTCTCGGCTAAGACCCGGTTTGGCGACGGTATGACCAAAAGCCAGCACGACGCGATGATGGCCGCCCTCGCCCCGACCTATCGGGCTCGCATCGTCTCGGGCGAGACGCTCAGCACGCGCTGGCTGGAGGCGCGGATATCGCCTGAAATGGACATCTACAGCGGTCTGGGCAAGCTGCCGCATCAGCTGATCGCGCAGGCGTTTTCGCGTCAGGTGATTACACCTGGCATCACGACCTGTGCCGATGTGCAATGGTGGCTGCGCGAGCGTATCCAAAGGCTCGGCCTCAAGGCGTGGTTCCATCCCAGTTGCGCCATTCAGCGACAGGGCGTCAAAGGCATGATCGACGGCGACACCGTGATTGAGCCGGGCGACCTCCTGTGGACTGATATTGGTCTCACCTATCTGAGGCTCAACACCGATACGCAGCATTTGGCCTATGTCCTGCACCCGGTTGGAATTGGTCAGCCCCGCCTGCAGCCCGGCTGGCACTTCGTGCTCACCGGGCTTTAGGA
>JBCBKF010000232.1:0-3777 GCA_038522255.1 Pseudomonadota bacterium | reverse complement strand
CTTTGCCCGTCCCGCAGCGACACCGTTGTGTCTGCCTTACGCGAGATGAATGCTGGTTGACCGTTGACCTCAAGCCCCGGATCGATGTCGCTGACCTCAGGCTGGACGCGCAGGCTGATCAGCCCCTCGTCAAGCACCACGGGGCGGAAGTTCAGTCGCACACCGTATTCGCGATAGCTCGTCTCGGTTGCCACGTTGCCGTTGTCACCGGTGGTCGTCGATTCAATCGGCACCTCGCCACCGACCACAAAGTTGGCTTCGACACCGCTTGTCGTGATCAGGGTTGGGTTGGCAAGCCGCCGGGCAACACCTTTTTCTTCAAGCGCGTTGATCACCACGTCGACATCACTGCCCGCAAATTGCAGCAGGTTTCCGACGAAGTTCCCGAAGGTGCCCTGGTCCGTTGCGACGCCCGTGTTGAACGTGCTGGACCCTTCGCCATTCGACAGGCCGACACCCAGCTCACGGGCTGAGTTACGCTCAACTTCGATGATGCGTACGTCCAGTTGAACCTGTTGGGCGTCGCGCAGGCGCATCGCATTGATCACCGGTTCTTCGGTGTATTGCTGGGCGAGCGAAATCACGCGCTGAAGATCGACCCCGTCGCGCACCTCACCGCTCAGGCGGATACGATCATTCACGTTGTCGACGGCAACATTGGCGCTGGGCACGGCACGATCGATCGCGTCGCGCAGTTCGTCAAAGTTGCGGCGTACCCGAACGTCAATCACGCCCAGAAGGCCCCGCGCTTCATCGTAAAGCGCCACGTTCGTGAAGCCCGATGCGCGACCCTGGATGTAGAGCGACGATTCCGTAAGCGGGAAAACATCGGCAACGTTCGAGTTACCGACAACGATATCCGCAAACGGGATGTTCGTATCGACGGTTACGGTAAAGCCGGGGGCGATCACGAATTCATCGACGTCCCCGTCCCCGATAGTGATGCTTCTGGTCTGCGCCTGCCCGGACACCGCAAAGAAACTTGCGGTCAGGGCAACGACGGCAAAAGCGAAAAGGTGATACGCTATCCCGCCAACGGACGGACGCACCCCGACTGCCTTTGTGTGTCTCATTGCTGTCGCCTCAATTTTTCCTGGGCTTGGCATTGTCCGCCGACACCCAACTGCTCGTTTATTATTATCACATGCCAGTCTTAACGAACGCTGGCGCTACACAACCGGCACATGCTTCACGCACGGCCCGAAACGGACCCCGCGCGTTGGTTTCTTGGTACATGGTTCAACGAGGAGGTGATATTTTTATGTGCACTTCGCCCGAGAACCCGCAGGAGTCGTTGCGAAAATCCCTCAGTTGCCGATCAAAATTGCTGGCGTCGTCTTCCGCTGCATGCCACGCCAATGCCCCAGAGAAACGAAGACCCGGCCAAAGCGCTGCATCCTTGGCCGGGTCTCGTCACGTGTTGACCCAAACGGCTCTCTGGCCGCCGGACCGCCCAGTTACTCAGAATGGGTCACGGAAAAGCCCGCTCGCACGTCATTGATCCACTTCCCCCAAAGGCTCAGCCCGGTGTCCCCGCCGTTGCTGAACAAGATCGACGCAATGAGCACACCCGCAAGTAGCAGGCCAAAGAGCACAACGAACTCTGGCAAGGCCACACCTGTCCTATCGTGGCGAAATCGCATCGCCACGCTGCGGATCGTCCCCAGCATACCACTTTCCCTTACACGTCCCGCCGATGTGCCAAGAACGGACGGGTCTATCGCCCTCCATCTCTCACCCACCGGCACCCCCGGGGCGAGAAACAATCACCCGGTTGCGTGATGATTGTTCCGGCGGATTTCCGCCTATGTCAAACGATTTTGCTGAAAAAGATCATCATCTGACGGATGCGCAACGCGGCAATCACCACATCTTGTGGTTAATCCGCTGTGGATAACCCCATGAGCGACGGCTCCGGTTTCTGATCAATGCGCGGACCGAACCACAACCTGCGGTTGGCGCGCGCGATTCGCGGACTTAGAGTGTCGCCGCGCGCTCGCCAATCATAACGGCCACCGCCGCAAGCCCCATGGGCACGCCATAGGGCACCTTCCCAAGTCCCCGCAGTTCCTTAAGACGAGCCCCGAAAAAGGTTTTACCGGGCAAAAACCGCCCGCCCACCTTGATCACCAACAGGGCCAGAAGCGAAAAAACGGCGAGAAAGACAGCGTAGGGCAGCAAGCCGTTCAGGCCAATGAACAAGCCAACGGGAAGGTAAAGCTTCACATCACCGGCCCCGATCTTACCGAGCAGCCAGAAGACGAAGGTCAGGCCGAAGAGGATTGCACCCGCCAGCAATTCGTCGACAACCGCCCCGCGATCCAGCGTACCGCCAATGAAACGCAGGGCTGCGTAGCAGACGTAAAGCGCCAGCAGAACGCCGACGATTTTGTTGGAAATCTTGAGAGTGACGAAGTCGCGCCAGCCGATGTAGAGCAAGCACGCGATGGCCGCGATAAGGAAGACATCGCTTGGCATCATCGCGCATGGCCCTTGTGGCGCGCGCCCAAAAACCTGGACGCGCGAACGCTGTTAGATGCCGCGTACGTCGCCTGGGGCGCGACGCTGGAACGAGACTGAGTTCCGGAGAAGCTCAAGGTTGTTTGCGGTCGTCTCGTTGGAGGGATCAAGCTCATACGCCCGCAGGAAATAGGAGCGTGCGCTTTGAAGGTTGCCACGCAGCAGCTGCGAGTAGCCGAAGTTATTCAGAAACTCGATGCGGTTGCCGACGATTGGCTGGATTTTGCGATAGGCAAAATCGGCCTTGTCGAAACGGCGCGTCATGTCGGCTGCAGCGGCATACCCGAGCCATGCCTGCGGATCTTCGGGGGCGACATCAATCGCCTTCTTGAAGGACCGGTAGGCCAATCCATAGTTGCCCTCGGCAAACTGCGATTTGCCGGAAACGATCAGCTGATCATTGGGGTAGTAGTCGCGGTTCGACGTGTCCGCCACACTTTCCGAGCTGTCGCTGAAGGCTGAGAATTCGCCAATGCCGACGTCACCGCAAGACGCCAAGGCGCAGAGCGCCACACCTGCAATTGCTTTGCGCATAGGTTCACCGTTTTTATCTGCTCACCGCGTTTGATACACGGCCTCAAGGGTCTCATTACCCGAAAAAGAATCGTTCTACCTAGAGTGTTTAGGCTGCGACCCTTAACCTGCGGCGAATAGGTAACAGTAACGTCACTCGGACGAGCTGCGGGAATAGACGTCTTCGTAGCGAATGATGTCGTCTTCTCCAAAGTAGCTGCCGGTCTGAACCTCGATCAGCGTCATCGGAACTTTGCCCGGGTTTTCCATGCGATGCACGGCGCCGAGCGGGATGAACACAGACTCGTTCTCGGCGACCAACTTGACCGTGTCGTCAATAGTGACCTTGGCGGTGCCCTCGACCACAATCCAGTGTTCCGCCCGATGGACATGGCTTTGCAGGCTGAGCGCAGCGCCTGGATTGACGACAATGCGTTTGACCTGGAACCGCCCGCCGATGGCCAGGCTCTCGAACCATCCCCAGGGGCGATGGTCGCGCTGGGACTGGACGGCTTGACTGGCGCCCTTTGCCTTGAGCACCGCAACCGCTTCTTTCACCCGCTGGCCCTGAGACTTCTTGGCAACAAGGACCGCATCGGGCATGGCCACGGCGATGATGTCGTCAAGGCCGATGCCTACCAGCTCAAGCCCCTCTGCCTCGGACCGAAGCAACGTATCGCGGCACTCAATAGCGGTCGCCTGTCCGGCGCACACGGTGCCAGTATCGTCTGGGCCGATTTCCTG
>JBCBKF010000231.1:0-3835 GCA_038522255.1 Pseudomonadota bacterium | reverse complement strand
CCAGCTCAAGGATCAGCGGCATCAGCGTCTCGGCCACATAGCGCCCGCCATAGGCGCCGAAATGGCCGCGATCATCTGGCCCGTTGCGGAAGGAATTGGGGGTGGTTTCGTTCATCGGATTCGCTTTGGAAAAGGGAGGAGGGCCTTAAGCCCGGCCTGCGGCTTCACGTCGTGCGTGTTTGCAGAAGGCGGCGATTTTGTCCATGTCCTTGATACCCGGCGCGCTTTCAACCCCGCTTGAGACATCGACAAAATCGGCACCGGTTTCGCGGATGGCTTGCGCCACGTTATCGGGGCTGAGGCCACCGGCCAGCGCCCATGGCGTCCGATGCGGATAGTCCCTTAGGATGCTCCAGCCAAAGGGCTCTCCATTGCCACCGGGCAGGTCGGAGCCTTCTGGTGCGGGCGCGTCGAAAAGCAGGCGATCGGCAATGCCGTGATATGCGGTGCTCTCATCAAGCGAGGTGGCGGAGCGCACGGGCAGCGCCTTCCACACCTCTAGGCCTGAACGTTCTTTCACCAAAGCGAGAGCTTCGGGCGGTTCTTTCCCATGAAACTGGATCACATCAGGGCGAAGACGTTCGGTTATGTTGGCGAGTTGAATACCGTCAGGATCGACGACGAGGATTACCGTCTTCACGCCTTCAGGAACAAATCCTTGAAGGTGTGCAATTTCATCAAATTCCAAATGCCGCGGACTTTTGGCAAAGTGGACCAGCCCAATATGCGTCGCGCCCGCATCTGAGGCAGCGGCGATTTCCTCAAGGCGCGAAAGGCCGCATATTTTTATCGAAACTCGGGAGCCCATGGAAGAGCCCTAGAAGTTGAAAGACTGCATGGAAAGAGAGAAAGACTTGTTGTCTTCCAAGGATCTCCCAGTTAACCGCTCCCCGGCAAAAAGGGGCCAGTGCTAGATGCTAAGAGATCCGAAATTGACGCTCGCAGTAATGAGCGCACTCTCGCTTTCGGCGTGCAATCCTGCGGCGAACTTGGAAGAAGCATCCAACCAGATTGATCGTTACCAGCATCATTTCTCATCCGAAGAAGTGGACGACATGTACGATATGACGAGTGCAGAATTTCGCCGCGCCACGTCACGTGAGGATTTCGATGAGTTCGCCAAGGTGATTACCGAGAGGCTTGGGCCGATCGAGACGAGCGAGCGGATCGCGTTCAACCTCAACACAACCCCTGCCGGGACGGCTACTGTCGTGACGATGCAGACCCAATTCGAAAAGGGTGAGGGCACAGAAGTTTACACGTTTATCGGGAGCGGTGCGGAGATGAGGGTCCAAGGATGGACCGTAAACTCCGACCGGCTCATGCTCAATGCGGAGGATCTTGAAGTAATCAAGCGCGCCGAGGAGTCAAAAGAAGGTGAACGAGACTAAAGCGTCGCCTCAATTGCGCGCGCGGCGGCCTCGGGATCTTCCGCGCGGCTGATCGGGCGGCCGATGACGAGCACGCTGGCCCCTGCATCACGCGCGGCGCGCGGGGTGACGACGCGCTTTTGATCGCCGGTGCCCGCGCCTTGCGGGCGCAGTCCCGGCACGACGAAAAAGCCATCTTTCCACGCTTTGTGCACCTTGCCAACTTCCTGGCCTGAGCAAACAATCCCATCGAGCCCAGCCGTATGCGCCAGCTCTGCCAGCCGCATAACCTGGGTCTCCGCGCTGCCATAAACGCCTGTTGCCGTGAGATCGCTGGAATCCATGCTGGTGAGAGTCGTGACCCCCACAACCTTGCACCCTTCGGCAGCCGCGGCCTTGGCATCTTCCATCATCGCGCGCCCACCGCTGGCATGGACGGTGACGATTGCAGGTTCGTATACATGGATCGCCTGCATCGCGGCGGCGACGGTGTTCGGGATGTCGTGGAACTTGAGGTCGAGGAAAATCGGCAGGCCAAGATGCGCGATCTCGTGCACTCCGTGCCCGCCATGCGCGCAAAAGAACTCAAGCCCCAGCTTGACGCCGCCAATATGCGCCTTGGCCTTCTGCAAGAGTGCTTTTGCAGACTCAATCTGGGGAATGTCGAGCGCGAGATAGACGGGATTGCTCATGGGGCTTTTGTCGCAGAGGAGGCGGGTGGTGGATCGCTGGAGCTCAAAAAATCACTCTCCTCGGACGGGGCAGAGGGCGCGGACGGTGTGGAGGCAGGCGCGTCGCGTTTCTGCAACGCGTTTGAGCGCGCCGCATTCTCAAGGCTGCGAATGCGGCGATTAAGGCTCCATTTGATGCCGCGGTGATACACCCACATCGGCACAAGGCCGAGCAGGAAGGAGACGATCACCAGAGCCGGCACCTTGGTTTCCAGCACGAGGTTTTCCCACAAGGTGACCTCGACCGAGTCCCAATTGAAAAAGGAAAAGGCAAGGAGCGCCACGAACAGCAGCACCCAAATGATTGTCCGCACGATCTGCATGAGCCTTGGCGTCCCCCGTTCCTTTGCGATCTCAGCCGCGTTGTCAGCCACGATACTGGTCATGATCCTAGGCGATTTGGACAGTCTGTCCAATCGCGCACGGAAATCCGGAGCACGTGTGCCTAGCCAAATACCCGCGCAAAAATCGTGTCGACATACTTGAAATGGTAGGTGAGATCGAATTTTTCCTCGAGCTCTGTGTCGGAAAGCGCGGCGTTGACTGCAGGGTCCGCCTTCAGCAGATCAAGGAGTTGCAGTGCGCCAGAGCTTTCCCACACCTTCATCGCGTTGCGCTGCACGATGGCGTAGGCGTCTTCGCGCGATATGCCCGCCTGGGTCAGCGCCAGCAGCACGCGTTGCGAGTGCACAAGCCCGCCCATCGAATCGAGATTGGCCTGCATGCGCTCGGGGTAGACGAGCAGTTTCTCAATCACTCCGGTGAGCCGGGCGAGGCTGAAATCAAGCGTAATCGTTGCATCCGGGCCAATGAACCGCTCGACCGAGGAGTGAGATATGTCCCGTTCATGCCACAAGGCGACATTTTCGAGCGCGGGCATGGCATAGGTACGGATCATGCGCGCTTGCCCGGTCAGGTTTTCGGTCAGCACCGGGTTGCGCTTGTGCGGCATCGCGCTCGAACCCTTTTGGCCCGGCGCAAAATACTCTTCGGCTTCGAGCACTTCGGTGCGTTGGAGGTGCCGGATTTCGACCGCGAGCCGCTCGATCGAGCCTGCGATGACAGCGAGCGTCGCGAAATACATGGCGTGGCGATCGCGGGGGATCACCTGAGTGCTGATCGGTTCGGGTGTCAGCCCCAATTGTTCAGCGACATAGGCTTCGACCGCCGGATCAATATTTGCAAACGTCCCGACCGCGCCCGACACCGCGCAAGTGGCAATTTCCGCGCGGGCAGCGAGCAGACGCGCGCGGCACCGGTCAAACTCCGCATAAGCCTGAGCCAGCTTCAACCCGAAGGTGACAGGTTCGGCGTGGATGCCGTGACTGCGCCCGATCGTGGGGGTGTATCGGTGCTCTTGCGCACGGGTCTTGAGCGCGGCGAGCAGCGCGTCAATATCGGCAAGCAGAATGTCCGACGCCCGCGCAAGCTGCACCGATAGGGTCGTGTCGAGCACATCGGAGGAGGTCATGCCCTGGTGCATGAAACGCGCCTCTTCGCCCACTTGCTCGGCCACCCATGTCAGAAATGCGATCACGTCGTGCTTGGTAACTGCTTCGATGGCATCGATGGCAGCGACGTCGATCTTGGGTTCGCTCGCCCACCAGTCCCACAGCGCCTTGGCTGCCGATGCCGGGACAACGCCCAGATAAGCAAGCTTTTGCGTCGCGTGCGCCTCGATCTCGAACCAGATGCGAAACTTGGCCTCCGGCTCCCACAGGGCGGACATTTCGG
>JBCBKF010000230.1:0-3913 GCA_038522255.1 Pseudomonadota bacterium | reverse complement strand
ATCGACCAGTTGGGAGATCGGCATCGACCAAACCCTTCTTGACGCCGGTTCCAAACGCTGCACGAAGGCGGGTGGTGTCGGTCGCCTTGAAGCCAGCGCCGACACGGAAAGTGGTCGCGTCCTCGAACAGGTCGTTGAGGTCGTGACGCAGCGACGCAGAAAAATCGAAGCGATGCCCTGAATAGCGATACTGCCCGACAAACCCGACATTCTCCGCCTCGTTGCGGAAATCGAAGGTGGCGACGTTGTTAAAGCTTTCCAGCTCGTAGTCGGCAGCGAAGGTGACGGTGTGTTCGTCATTGATGGTGTAAGCGCTGACATAGGACGCCTTGAACCGGTCGCTTTCAGTGCTGCTCGGGAAGCCACCCGGCGCTGTGGTGTTGCGATTGGCGTCGGTGAATTGGGCCGAGAGGTCGTGAGTCCAAGTGCCGCCCGCCATCATCAGATTTGCACCGACAAGACCGGAAACCGCCTCGTTCTCGAAGCGATTGCCGGGACTGTCGATCACCAGACCAAGCGTTGGGCTGCCAAAACCGAAATCCTGATCATTGAAGTCACCCTGAGTCAGGACATAGCGGGCGACGGCGCGCAGGGTGAAGTTATTGGCAACCTCGACCGAACCCTTGCCTGAAAGAGTGTAGCTGTCGCGGCCAATGTCGCGTTCACCGCCGCGAGCGTTGGGTTCGCCATCGGTGCTGACAACGGTTGCAGAAAGCGCCGCGTCCCAATTGCGCCCGCCAACGCCATAACGCGCCGAACCATTGATCGTGTTGTTGGTGCCGCCTTCAAGGAAGGTCGAGAAACCCTCGAGATCCGGCCCGAGGGCTGTGTTGTAGGCGACCACACCTCCAATCGCGTCATTGCCCCACATAGCGGACTGAGGTCCGCGCAAAACCTCAATACGGCTCCCGATCTCGGCCTGGAGCGTGCCGATATCGTATTCGCCGCTGCCGGGGTCAGAGACCTCGATCCCGTCAACGAGCACCAGAACATGGTTCGCCTCGGTCCCGCGCAGGCGAATCTGGGTCTGGCCAGCGACGCTGGAGACCGCGACACCCGGCACATCGCGCAGCGCGTCCTCAACACTGCGGATTTGGCGCTGCTCGATTTGTTCAGGGGTAATGATCGTGCCCGAGCCTGTGTAGTCTCGGGCACCGACGCTCTCGCCTCGCGAAGCTGTAACCAGAATTGGAAACGGCCCTGTTCCTAGCAGCATGACAGTGCCGTCGCTTGCTGCATCCTCCTCCTGCGCCATCCCCGGCGCGCTCCAGCCCAGAGCGACGGCGATCACGCAGGGCGAGGCTGCGATCCTTAATTGTCTGGTATTCATAGCTTCGGGTTTCCCTTTTCGAACGCACAAAAGACGCCCACGCGAGCAATCACCCACGCAAGCCACTCAATCGTCGCTCGAAACGAAAGACCCAAAGGATCACACCGCGCCTCTCCAATCCCTGAGAGGGGCAACAAGCGACCCGCGCCGGTCGGTCTCCTGGCTTGCGGGTCAAGGCTTGTGGCGCACCTTCCCGGGCTTGATCGCCCAGTGGCTGTCACCGTTGAAGGAGACGCGCGCCCATCACTCACCGCTTACAGTTGCAGGGACAGCCGCGGAATTGCCAGCTTTGGTCACTCAAAGGCTGGCGCACCGCATTCCCGTTACCAGTGCGAGCCATGACGATTAAAGCGTCGGGGGCGGGGGTGCAAGAGCCACTGGTGGAGCCGAGCGGAATCGAACCGCTGACCTCGTCATTGCGAACGACGCGCTCTCCCAACTGAGCTACGGCCCCGTTCCAGTGTCTTCTCAAACGGGCCGAGACCCGAGCAGGCCGCGCGCCTTAGCGCGGGTTTTTGCGCCTTGCAAGCGGCCTTGCGACCATAATCGCGCTCGGAGCGCTTTATTGCGGAGGCTGCTTTTCGGTTTCCTGCGGTGTATTGGGCAGCGGTTCGACAATGGGTTGCGAATAGGTGCCCGTCACGGGAACAACCGGGACCTCGGCACCGGTCACCTCATCTCTCACCGATCCCACCACGGGGCTTGGGCCAAGCAGCGTGTCTGTTGGATCGCTGTCCTGCGCGCTCGGCAAGACAACACCGTTCGCCTTGGCCCGCTGGACCGCGACCCAGCCGGGTTGGGAGGCGCCGTAGCGCGCGCCATATCGAACATCCCACGCTTTCGAAGAGCGCTGATAATCCTCGTACGCGTTGAAAAACGCGTTGAAGGGCCTTTCAAGCTGATTGAAGTTTGCAAGCGCAAACGCCTCCGGATCCTGCGAGGGCGCGGCGAGCGATTGATTGGCTATGTTGAGCATCACGCTGCAAAAGCCCGTCCGCGCCGATGGCAGAGCGAAGAAATTGTAAACCTGCGTCATATGCTCCTCGCGCGCCAGTAGGGCAGCGCGGCGGCTGCGCTCGCGGCGACGGTATTCCTGCTCCACGCGATCGTTCACACGCCGCAAGGTCCGCTGGTGCTGCGTCACATATTCGCGATAGCCATCAAGGATCGGCGCGTAGTTTTCGTCAAGGCAATTGAGCGCTGCGACGTTCCAGGCCGACCGAAAATGCCAGACCTTCTCATCGTCGGTGAGGTCACGATTGATGGTCAGGCGCTGCCCTCGCGGGTTGAGCGGCGGGATTTCCATGAAATAGGCAGAGCCGTTGGGTGGGACGGGGCGATAGGGGATCACTTCGACCGGCGCAGGCGGAGGTGGCGGTGGAGGTGGCGGCGGAGGTGGCGGAGGCGGCGGCGTTGCGCACGCTGCGATCGCGGCGAGGCCGACGCTCAGCATGGCGGCGCGCAGCCCCGAACGGCGCGCGGGCGCCGATTTTAAGGGTTCGCATGACCCTTCGTGCTCTGATGGATACGGGGGTGCATGCGGGTGTCCAGCCGCGTGCGTGAGGGTTAACGGTGGCGTCGTTGCGGGCATAGCGGCGGGGGCCTCTCTCGCTGATAGGACTTCAATTGTATCGCTGCGCGCCTTGCGCGGCGATTAAGCAGCCCTGCGTATCACCCGCCTAGTCTCGGTAAATGCCAAAGAAAATGCCCGGAGCCTGCAAAAGTAGGCTCCGGGCATCGGTAATTCACATCTGAGAGCGCGCGGCCAGAGCCCCGCGCCCTCAATTGCGCCATTCTTACTCTTCGCTGCCGAGGAAACGGAGAAGGAACAGAAACATGTTGATGAAGTCGAGATACAGGTTCAGGGCGCCCATGATGATCGCCTTGCCCATAAGCTCGGTCCCACGAATGTAGGCGTACTGCTCTTTCAAACGCTGCGTGTCGTAGGCGGTGAGGCCAGCGAACACCAGAACACCAACCGCACTGATCACAAAGGACAGAACGCCCGACTGAAGAAACAGGTTCAGGACCGAGGCGATAATCAGACCGATCACGCCCATGACCAGAAAGGTGCCAAAGGCTGAAAGGTCCTTTTTGGTCGTGTAACCGAAGAGGCTGAGGCCGGCAAAAGCGCCCGCGGTAGCGAAGAAAGTCAGCGCAATCGATTCGCCCGTGTAAACGAGGAAAATTGTCGAGAGCGATAGGCCCATCGTCGTCGCAAATGCCCAGAAAAGGACGTTAAGCATCGGCTTGCTGATCCGCTGCATGCCAAAACTCATCACCAGGATGAATGCCAGCGGAGCAAGCTGGATCACACAGGGCAGAATGCCGCCGTTGAGAAACACCTGCGCTGCCATCGAAGATTGGCCGCCCCAGGTGACCAACAGCGCGACAATGCCGGTCAAAGGCCGCACCCATTTGAGGCTTTCCGAGCTGATCGAAGCCTCGCCCCAGCGCATGCTCTTGGGCCAGGAAAAATCGCGAATGATCGCCGGGATCGCAGCGGCGAGCAGATCAGCGACCGCTTGGCCCGGCTTTTCGATCACGGCAAAATAGGTCGCGCGGCCTTTGACCTCGCGTTCC
>JBCBKF010000229.1:0-3933 GCA_038522255.1 Pseudomonadota bacterium | reverse complement strand
ATCGCTCTATGCCAAGCCCAACGATGCCAGAGACATGGCAGAAAAGATCCTTGAACTCATCGATGATCCCGATCGCCGCGCCGCGATGGGCGCTTACGGGCGCAAACGGGTGGTGGAAGAGCTCAATTGGCAGCACCAGATCAAACCGCTGCTTGACGCCTACAGGCAGGCGCTGAAGCTGTGACTTACCTTTGAGACCACTTGTGTCCCCCTTTGGGGCGGCGGCGAATTCGGCAACAAACCTAACGCGTTCTTAAGCATCCCATGGCCATCACCCGCCTCGCAATATCCAAGGGTTTTGAGCCAGATGAACGCACCTTTTGACACGCCCAAGGCGATTGGCGACGCAATCGGCGCCCAGGCCGCGCGCGGGCCAGCGCCTGAGTTCCAGGTCGCGGTTGTCGGACTTGGCTATATCGGCTTGCCAACCGCGGCGGTTCTCGCCAACTATGGCTGGCATGTCTGCGGCGTCGACGTGTCTGACGAGGTGATCGACACCGTCAATGCCGGCCGAGTCCATATCGAGGAACGCGATCTTGATCGGCTGGTGAGCGAGGCGATCGAGACCGGGCGCCTCAGCGCCTCAACCAAAGTGCCAAGCGCGCATTTCTATCTGATCGCGGTGCCAACTCCCCTTAGCGCCGAAAACAAGCCCGACATCAGTTCCGTCGAAAGCGCCGCGCGGGCGATTGCGCCCTGCATCCAGGCGGGCGGCTGCGTGATCGTTGAAAGCACCTCGCCCGTCGGCACGACCGAACGCGTTGCCCAGATCATCGCCGAGACCCGCCAAGACCTTCAGGTTCCGGTCTTTGGCGAACAGCGCGGTGGGGATATTGCGCTCGCTTATTGCCCCGAACGCGTCTTGCCGGGCAAGATTGTGCGCGAACTCGTCCAGAATGATCGCGTGATCGGAGGCATCACACCGCAATGCGGGGAACGCGCCAAAGCGCTCTATTCCAGTTTCGTTGAAGGCGATTGCCTCACCACCAATGCGCGCGTGGCGGAAACGGTCAAGCTGGTGGAAAACAGTTTTCGCGATGTGAATATCGCGTTTGCCAATGAACTCAGCGTCGTTGCTGACGATCTGGGTGTCGATGTGTGGGATGTGATCAAGCTGGCCAACCGCCACCCTCGGGTCAACGTCCTCCAGCCGGGGCCGGGTGTGGGCGGGCACTGCATCGCGGTCGATCCCTGGTTCCTCGTCTCCGGTTCGCCCAAGGCTGCTCGGCTCATCCGCACAGCGCGCGAAGTCAATGATTTCAAGGCCACCTATACCGAACGCCGCATCCGCGCACTGCTGGACGCGGTGCCCGAGGCCAAGGTTGCGCTGCTCGGTCTTGCGTTCAAACCCGATATTGATGATTTTCGCGAAAGCCCGGCGCTTGAAATCGCGCTCAGCCTGGCGCGCACGCGTGGGCAGCGTATATTGGTGGTCGAACCTTTTGCGGCGGAGCTACCCGCTGGTTTTGCCGGTACCGGAGCGCGGCTCGCCAAGCTTGACGAAGGGCTGGAGCAGGCTGAAATAGTGATTGTGCTGGTAGATCACACCGCCTTCAAACACCTCACGCCCGCAGCGCTGAAGGGCAAGCTGGTCTACGATACGCGCGGAATGCTGAAGCGATGAACTCGATGACCTCTCGCCCCCGGATCCTCGTGACATTCGGGACGCGGCCAGAGGCGATAAAGATGTTTCCCGTTGTTCACGCCTTGCGCGATCTGGACCAATTCGACGTGCGCGTCGCGGTGACGGCGCAACATCGCGAGATGCTGGACCAGGTCCTCGAAATGGCGGGAATTGCGCCCGATATCGATCTTGATCTGATGCAGCCCGGCCAAAGTCTGGATGCGCTTGGCGCAAGGATTATTACCCGCTTTGGCGAAGCGCTCGACGCTCAGAAGCCTGACCGCGTTCTTGTCCATGGCGACACTCTGACAACGATGATGGCGAGCCTGGCGTGCTATTTCCGGCGCATCCCGGTTGGCCATGTCGAGGCGGGCCTGCGCTCAGGCGATATCTACGCGCCGTGGCCTGAGGAGGTGAACCGCAAGGTGACAGGAGTGGTGGCCGACCTGCACTTTGCCCCGACCCAGCGCGCATCCGAGGCGCTGCGCGCGGAGAACGTTGCGTCCAGTTCCATCCATGTCACCGGCAACACGGTGATCGACGCGCTCTTGACCGCACAATGGCGCATCGAAGACGATCCGGCAATCGCGCCGGTCGTCGCGCCGCTCAGGGAACGCTTTGAGGGCAAACGTATCATCGCTGTCACCGCGCACAGGCGTGAGAATTTTGGCGAGGGCATGCATCAGATAGCCAGAGCGCTGAGCGATCTGGCAACGCGCGATGACATCGCCATCATCTATCCCATGCACCCCAATCCCAATGTTGAGGAGGTGATGGCCCCGGCTTTGGCCAACAATCCCCGCATCGCGCTGATCAAGCCGCTCGATTACGTCAATTTCGTCGCGATGATGGCGGTCTCCGATATTGTGCTGACGGATTCCGGCGGCGTTCAGGAGGAAGCGCCGAGCCTTGGCAAACCCGTTCTGGTGATGCGCGACGCGACGGAACGGCCCGAGGGCGTCGCCGCGGGGACTGCCAGGCTTGTTGGAGCTGATCGCTCAAAGATCGTGAGCGCGGTCAATCTGCTGCTGGATGATCCGCAAGCCTATGAGACGATGGCCCGCGCGCATAACCCCTATGGCGATGGGACAGCCAGCCGACAGATTGCCGAGATCATCGCGGCGGCCCACGCCTGACTGATCGCAGCAGCCGCACATAGACGAGCGCCGCGGCAAGCACAGCGAGGCTGGCACCGATATCGCCCAGCCAGTTCAGTTTGAGCGGACCGTTCAACGCCCGGTCAATCCAATGGAACGAGACAAGACGCAACGCCACAAGGCCGCACATCGCAACCCCCGCGCCCAGCGCAAGCTTGACCGCAAGGTCCGGCCGACGAAGAGACCCTTGCGCAGCGCGGTAGGCGAGCCAGCCCGACACGCCAGCGGCAACGACCCCGAAAGCGGCGACCACCATCACCTGCCAATCGCGTCTGGTGTCATAGGCCTGGGTGCCCCGCAGGACTGCACGCATACTGTCACGCACAAACTCCTCAAACACAGTCACCCGCATGACGAGCAACACAATAAAGAAGAACGCGAGCATGGCCCACCCTCGCAGATGCCAGACGGGCGCGCGCGCTCGGCCTGCCTGAAACGCCGCTGCACCGCAGGAAAGCGCGACCAGGGCATAAAGCCCGGCTGCGAGCAGGCTCAGGAGGGTAGGTCCATCTTGCAAGGGCACCTCTCACGCTTGGTCGGCCACAGCCATCGAATGGCGGACAACGACGCGGGAGTGTGAACCAGCAATCGACCGTGATCAATGAGCGATGCCGGGAAATAAACACTTGGATAAGTTACGCAGGCTCGGCCAGGCATCACCGCTCAGAGCCCTCCATCTTCACCCCAATTTTATCACATAAGGCCCAGTTTTCAGTCAGTTTCACAAGCTCAAGCCACTCGCCCTTCAAACGGCGCGATACCGCCTCATAAGCCCGACAAGCATGTTGCGCTGCAGAAGGTGACCGTCTAAGTCGAAACGCGTAATCAGGGAGGTTCTGTGTGAATTTTGATCGCCCCGGGGCTGCGCGTCTCATTTTCTGCAGCGCGGCTGCTCTTGGCATGACAGCCTGCGCTTCAACACCTGAGCCCGTAATCGGCCAGGCTGTGACGCAACCACGCGCGGACCTTGGACAGGCGGGCTACACCTTCCAGCGCTCAACCACTTATCTGTTGCGCAGCTCGGACCGGATTTCGATCAACGTTTTTCGCGAGCCCGATTTTTCGGTCGAGAGCGTGCAAGTCGGTGTGGAGGGCAATGTCTCGCTCCCGATGCTCGGATCAATCCCGGCTGCCGGAATGACGGCGTTGCAA
>JBCBKF010000228.1:0-3939 GCA_038522255.1 Pseudomonadota bacterium | reverse complement strand
TGTCGATTTCGTCGAAGATCGGGATCGAGAGTTCGGGACAATCTTCACATTCGAACTTGAGGGCTCTTTCTAGCGCGCCTACCCCTCGGCGAAAGTGAGGGAGAGCGGCATGACGCTTAAGATGCGCAGCTGGCTGTTTGCGCCGGGCGACAGCGAAAAGAAGATGAGCAAGGCAATCGCGGGGGAGGCCGACATTGCCCTGCTTGATCTTGAAGATTCGGTGACCCCCGATAACAAGCCCGCAGCCCGCCAGATGGTGGCCGGAATGCTCGCGGAGGTGGGCGACCGCTCGCGCCTGTGGGTGCGGATCAACCCACTCGATACGCCCGACGCGGTGCTCGATCTGGCAGCAATCATGCCGCATGCGCCCGGCGGACTGTTCCTGCCCAAGGCCGAAGGCGCGCACCACATCACGCAATTGCACCATTACCTGACCGCTCTGGAAGCCGCCCGCAGCCTGCCGCAAGGGTCCACGAAAATCGCCGCTCTGGTTACTGAGACGGCCGCCGCCATGTTCCGCACCGGGGAATATGCAGGCGATTATCCGGGCCGCGAGCGGCTGGTGGCGATGAGCTGGGGCGCGGAGGACCTCTCCTCGGCGCTCGGCGCACGCGAACAGCGCAGGCCCGATGGCGAATACGCGCACACTTACGAGATGGCGCGCAGCCTGTGCCTACTGGGTGCAGTGGCGGCTGGTGTGGCTCCGATCGAGACAGTGCAGCCCGAATTCCGCGACCTGGAAGCGCTTGAGGCGCGCGCGCAGACCTTGCGCGCGGCGGGCTTTCGCGGAATGTTGGCTATCCACCCCGCTCAGATCGCGCCGATAAACACAGCTTTCACGCCCTCGCCAGAAGAAATCGCGCATGCGCGCATAGTGGTGCAGGCCTTTGCCGACAATCCGGGCGCCGGCACGATTGCCATCAATGGCGCGATGCTTGATCGCCCGCACCTGGCGCTCGCCGAGCGGCTTTTGGCAGAAGCGGGTGAAGGCGCCTAAAGCGCCAAAGCATTTTCCTACACAAACCATATTGGTTACTTCGGCGCGACTCACAGACGAGGAGCGTTGCGATTATGGGTATACTGGACACGCTGATCGGTCCGATCACCTCGATCATCGACAAGATCATCCCCGATAAGGAAGCCCGCGCAAAGGCAAAGCTGGAGCTGATCAAGCTCGAAGGCACGCAGGAAATGCGGATGATCGAAGCGCGCCTGCAAGCCATTGTCGCCGAAGCGCAATCGAAGGATCCCTGGACCAGCCGCGCACGCCCCAGCTTTCTCTACGTCATGTATGTCATGATCTTGTGGGCGTTGCCGATGGGGGTGCTTGCCGCGTTCAACCCGAGCGCGGCCAAGGAGATTGCGGCGGGCATGAACGCCTATCTGAACGGCCTGCCCGAACCACTCTACGCACTGTTTGGCACCGGCTATCTCGGCTACACGGCAGCGCGCCAATGGGGCAAGGTGAAGGGCGTAGACAAGTAAGCCCGCGCCCTTTTCAACCGAGCCCGAACAGCGCCTTCACAAAGTCGGGCCACCAGGTGAAGTTTTCGATATTGAGCTTGAACGCCATCGCCGCTGCATAAAGGCCAAGGCCCACAAGGCTTGCCCAATGCGGTCGGCGACGGGCGATAAGATCGTACACGATCAAAGCGAGGAACAGCGACAGTTCCGCCACCAGGATCAGAATGCCGGGCAGGCCAAGGCCGAAGACCAGCCGCGCCATCGCCGGATCGATCATCAGTATCGCCGCGCACAGCATAAAGCGTTTATGCGCCCCCGCATTGCTCCTGTTGGCCAAGCCCAGCGTGTAGGCGATGGTGAAATTGATGACGTCCCAGATCGGAAAGACCGCCCCGATGATCGCAGGTCGCCCGGCAATGGTCATATCGGGCTTGTGCACGGCAAAGCGGACCACAAGATAGCCGACAATCACAATGGCGACTGCCAGCGCGAGGCTGGCCTGGCCCAGACGCTTGTGCAAGGGTGCCTTCCCCGCCCCGATCAGCCGCGCCTGGACAGCGAGCAGGACAAACCAGCCCAGAAACACCGCGCCGTGGAAATGCAGGAAGAGCGGCGTTTCAAGGGGGCCGCCTGGCCGAGAAAAGGCGAGGAGGCTAAAGCCGCTCACCACAATTGCGATAAGAACCAGCGCCATCCAGAAAAAGAATGGCTCGCCTTTTTTGACCATGTGCCCCCCTGCCTCTCAAAGACTAAAGCCGCACTGAGATTGTGCAAGACGCTCTTTATCCCGGCCGGCTCGAAGGAGCGCGGGAGGAACCGTTGCACTGTTCCTCCAGCCGCGGAATCCGGCTATCGCCGCACAATGACTGACCTCGTCTACGTTCTCAACGGCCCCAACCTGAATCTGCTGGGTCTGCGCGAGCCCGAGATTTACGGCTCGACCACGCTCGATGAAATCGCGGGCACGCTCGAAGATCGCGCGCGAGAGCTGGGCCTCACTATCGATATGCGCCAGACCAACCACGAAGGCATGTTGGTCGATTGGCTGCACGAAGCGCAGGCTGAGGGGGCAAAGGCGGTGCTGATCAATGCGGGCGCCTACACCCACACCTCGATCGCGCTGCTGGATGCGGCGCGCGCGATAACCACTCCGGTTATCGAAGTGCACCTTTCCAACCCCAAGACCCGCGAAGACTTCCGCCACACCTCCTATATCGGCATGGCCGCGGTGCGCACATTCGAAGGGCACGGGGCTCACAGCTACCGGCTGGCGCTCGACTTTGCAGCCTCGCAAGTGCTTTAGGAGAGCGCCGCGCGGGGTTGCAAATTGGTAAACAATTGCCACTTGCCAGCCGCAATTGGCGTGAATAGTCACACGATCAATTCAATCAGGGGCTATATAAGGGTTTTGCATGGCTGATAAGAAGCCGAGCGCCGGATCGCCATCCGGCATGAACATCGACGCAGCATTTGTGCGCGTACTCGCCGAACTGCTCAACGAGACCGGGCTAACCGAAATTGAAGTCGAGGATGATGATCGCAAGATCCGGATCGCGCGCCACAATTTCGGCCCGGGATTTGCTGGCAATGATTACCCCGCTCATGAAACCTATGTTGTTGAGCCAACGCGACCGAGCCCAACACAGCCAAGCCCGGCGGGCGAGGCTCCGGGTGCAACGCCCGCTGAACCGCCTGCTCCCGAAGCCGAAACCGCAGACGCGCTCAAATGCCCGATGGTCGGCACCGTCTATCTCGCGCCTGAACCCGGCAAGCCCGACTTTGTGAAAGTGGGCGATACGGTGTCGGAGGGCGACACGCTGCTCATCATCGAAGCGATGAAAGTGATGAACCCGATCACCGCGGACAAAGCGGGCACGATCAAGTCGATTCTGGTAGACAACGCGCAGCCGGTTGAATTTGATCAACCGCTTGTTGTTATTGGGTAATCGGAAGACCAATATGGCCATTTCCCGCATCCTGATCGCCAATCGCGGCGAAATTGCGCTGCGTATCCACCGTGCAGCGCACGAAATGGGGATCGAAACGGTGGCGGTTCATTCCACTGCCGATACCGATGCCATGCATGTACGGCTTGCCGATCACGCCGTGTGCATCGGGCCGCCCGCTGCAACGGACAGCTATCTCAACATCGCCGCGATCATCTCGGCAGCCGAAGTGGCGCAATGCGACGCGATTCATCCGGGCTATGGCTTCCTGTCGGAAAACGCCAAGTTTGCCGAGATCGTCGAAGCGCATGACCTTAAATGGATCGGCCCCAAGCCTGAGCACATCCGCACCATGGGCGACAAGGTCATGGCCAAGAAGAGCGCCGGTGATCTGGGCCTCCCGCTGGTTCCGGGTTCGGATGGGGCGGTGTCTGACCCTGAAGAGGGCAAGAAAATCGCCGCTGAAGTCGGCTATCCGGTGATCATCAAAGCCGCCTCGGGCGGGGGTGGCCGGGGAATGAAGGTCTGC
>JBCBKF010000227.1:0-3944 GCA_038522255.1 Pseudomonadota bacterium | reverse complement strand
GAAGGCGCGCTGCCGCTGACGGGCGAAGCGCGCGCGGCATTGGTGGCGAGCGCGGATGGCGATGGGCGCTTCCTCCTCGGACAGGCCGAAACGCTCTACAACGCGCAGCTCAAAGAACCGCTTGACCCAGCCGCGCTTGGCGCATTCCTGCAACGCCGCGTCGCGGTCTATGACAAGGATCGCGATGGCCATTACAACCTCATCAGCGCGCTGCATAAAAGCTTGCGCGGGTCCGATCCGCAGGCTTCGCTGTATTACCTGGCGCGCATGCTGACCGCGGGCGAAGAGCCGCTCTATGTCCTGCGCCGCCTGGTGCGCTTTGCGAGCGAGGATGTCGGCCTTGCCGATCCGCAAGCGCTCACCCAATGCCTCGCCGCCAAGGACGCGTATGAATTTCTCGGCAGTCCCGAAGGCGAGCTCGCCATCGTCCAGGCCTGCCTCTACCTTGCCACCGCCCCCAAATCCAACGCCGCCTATGCCGCGCAGAAATCCGCCTTTGTCGCCGCGCGCGAGACCGGGAGCCTGATGCCGCCCGCGAACATCCTCAACGCGCCCACCAAGCTGATGAGGGATATCGGCTATGGCGAAGGCTATGCCTATGATCACGAATCGCAGGATGGCTTTTCGGGCGCGAATTACTGGCCTGAAGGGATGGCACCGCAGGACTTTTACGCGCCGGTCGAGCGCGGCTTTGAACGGCAGGTGAAGGAGCGCATGGATTACTGGGACCGGCTCAGGCGGGAGCGGGGCTCTTGAAAATCCCGCAGTTCGACCACTTTCTCGCCATCGACTGGTCCGGCGCAAAGGGTGAGCGGCACAAGGGTATCGCGCTTGCCCTTTGCGAAGCCGATGGCGGTCCGCCAGTGCTGGTCGAGGCGCCCACGGGCGGTTGGGCGCGGACCGAGGTGATGCAGCTGCTACGCGATGAATTGCCACCCCGTACGTTGGTCGGCGCGGATCTCGGCATCAGCCTGCCTTATCAGGACGCTGGCGCATTTTTCCCCGGCTGGGACGCCAGCCCGCGCAGTGCCAAGAAGCTGTGGGCGATGATTGATGAAATCTGCGCCGACGACCCGCATCTTGGCGCGCACAGCTTTGTCGAGCACGCCCAGGCGGCGCGCTATTTCCGCCATGGCAAGGACCGCGAAGGGGATCGTTTCCTGCTCGAAGGCGCGATCACACGCGAAGGCCGCTTTAGGGTGGCCGAGGCTGCGCAGCGCGCTCAGAAATGCCGCCCAGTCAGCAATTTCAACCTCGTGGGCGCGGCGCAGGTGGGCAAAAGCTCGCTTTCAGGCATGCGTATGCTCCATCAGCTCAGGGGCAAGCTCAATGTCTGGCCGATGGACCCGGTGCCCGATCGATGGAGCCCGCAAAAGGGCAGCGCGCTGGTCGAGATCTACACAGGACTTGCGAGCCGTGAGACCGCCGATCTTGGTGCGCGCACCAAGCTGCTTACCTATGCCGATCTCAACGCCGCCCTGGCAGTGCTTGATTGCCCGCCGGTGGACGCGGTTGGCGAGATTGACGATCATTCCTCCGACGCGCTGCTGACCGCGGCCTGGATGCGCACAGTCGCGCCCGAACGCAAACGCTGGGAGCCGCGCTTTCTCACCGCCGAAATCGCCTGGACCGAAGGGTGGACGTTCGGCGCGCTATAAACCGCAACGAAGGGTCTGGACATTCGCCGCCGATTGACGCATCCGCGCGGCCTTGTCATGCGCCGGCGCACATTTATGCCCCGGCCAAGGGCGCGCGATGGGCCGGCATAGCTCAGTTGGTAGAGCAGTTGATTTGTAATCATCAGGCCAGGGGTTCGAATCCTCTTGCCGGCACCATTTTTGCAGCAGGGTCAGATCCGTTGATCGGCACATCCTGAACCCTACAGCAAAGGGTATTTACTGCGTCTTGGCTTGGCCAGCATCGGGGTCGCAAGCGGTCAGCCCTTCTGGCGGCAAAGAGCGCTCAATTTCATCCATTTGCAATGCCTCGTCCGAGGGGATCGCCATGACGAAGTATGGCCAGTTCTCAGCACCCCCCTGGGCTGCGAAAATTTGTTCCAGGTCTTCTTGAGAAGACGGCAAATTCGAGCCTTGTGCATCGATGCCATAGGAATTGAGAAACGAGGCCGTGGGAATAAAACCAGTGGCTCGAAATGTTGGGCCCAGACTTATCGTGCCATCGTCCAGTTCAATCGTATCGAGGCAAATGAGCCCGCGCGCATAGCTTGCCGCGAACGCAAACTCCTTATCAACGCCAAGTTGGGCGTACAGCCGCGCTATTCTGTTCGCATTCTCGATCAACATCGCGGCCGGGCGAAGATCCGGATACACGCTGCCCGATTTCTCGTAGAGAGCGAGAAGTGGCAGGTCTCCGCCATGAAATGCGAGGATCGTGTTTTCGCGAACAGATCTATTACTTCCCGAAACCCAGATATAGGAAGCACAAGCGGAGATGCAGTAATCGACCGCTTCGACATCAATACCGCGCTCGGCTATTTCCTCACCGATGGCGAGCGCGCTGCTGACCTCGCCGCCTTTGCTGGTAATCTCGATCCGCTGGATATCCTCGGTGATCTTCGACACAAACTCCGCTTCAAGGTCGCCATCTATGCGCCCTGCCACGATCATCGTGTCGTCATCGACCTCGACTGCATTTTTGGACGTGCAGGCACCGCTTGCAGCCCATAACAGCAAGGACAATGATGCCAGTGCCTTGTGCCAAAAAGACGGATGGGGACGCCAAAGCGCCCCCATCTTCATTCGATCAAACCGGCTGAGCATGTTCTCAGGGGATTTCCTCATTGCCAAACGGATCGTAGATGCGATCAAGGTTAAACTGATAGTAAAACCCGTCTGAGATTGGCTCAAACGCGTCATTTATCTGCCGGTCGGCTTCTTCGGCAGCGGCTTCACCAGCCTCAACTACGTTGCCCGTGGGCACATTCACCGTCACGTTGGTCGTGTTAACCACCACACCAAGTTCGTTGATATCCGCGGTTCCCGCCTGATCAACGGCGGGTCCGGGAGTGCCGATACCACCACGCACGGAGGTATTTCCTACCGAGTCGATACATCCCTGAGCAACGCCGCCCTTCGCGCCACCGCCCAGACAAATTCCGTTATCTGTTGGCACCACCACAATGGTCAACGGCTCACCCGTATCATCATCCAGTCCATCGCCGTCTTCATCGGTGAAATCATCGGAGTTGTCGACAGCGTCGCTGACGTTGGAACCGCCACCCGCTGAACCTGCTCCAGTGGCCGCTCCGATGCTGCCAATGCCGCCCAAACCGAAGCCGCCAAAGTTGGAGACACCGCCTGTACTTCCCGTAACCACAATAACACCCATGTCTGGGGGCAGATATTCGTTGTCATACAGACCGCCGCCGACGTGCTCGACTTCGTCGGGCAGAAGTTCACGAAATCCCCGTTGTTCAATAAGCTTTTTACGTAGCATTCAGTTGCTCCAAAGAGTGATCTGCATGGTAAGTTCACCGCGCAGGGGCAACGCAGAATACCCCACCACGGTATTCCGCTTCCCTCAGGTCACAAAACCCTGATTGAGCGTGAATGGAGAATTGTCAGTCAGCGCAAGTGAAGCCGCCGCAGCCTTATTTGGTGTTTCAATTGAAGAGGTAATCCGGGGCCTCCTTTTTCGCATATACTGATTGTTGCCGAGCCGATTGGCGCGTTGGGAGCGCTGGTCTTGGATCCCGACCAATAAACATGAGCGACCCAAGAGCTATTCGGCGACACCGAAACATTGGCCTTCTCGAATAGATCAGACGCGGCCTGAGTTGGTTTTGACAATAAGAAATCTAGTTGATTCTATATTTCTTTGTCAATTACCAATCTTCAATGCAGTGCATTATTACTGTCTCGATGCAATTTGGTCAAAATTCCATGCGACATATCGAACTTATAGCGATCATAGTGAAATTGTAT
>JBCBKF010000226.1:0-3959 GCA_038522255.1 Pseudomonadota bacterium | reverse complement strand
CGCCGACCATCCCACAAGGCGCCCTCGTCACCGTTATCGCGCTGATTGGGACGACGATTGTGCCCTATAATCTCTTCCTCCACGCCTCCGCCGTCGCGCGCAAGGGCAGCGATGCGGGAGATCTTGGCGCGGTGCGCGCGGATACGGCGATTTCAATCGGATTTGGCGGCCTGATCGCGATCCTGATCGCCTCCAGCGCCGCAGCCAGCTTGTTCGCCGCCGGAATTGCAGTGGACAATGCCGGCGACATGGCGCGCCAGTTCGAACCGCTCTTTGGCCCTTATTCACGCGGATTGTTGGGCGTGGGTCTGCTGGCGGCGGGGCTGACAAGTGCGATCACCGCCCCGCTCGCCACGGGTTTCGCGATGTCCGAGATCCTGAGGCTTGGCGATGACGAGAAATCCACCGCCTTCCGTCTCATCGCGCTCAGCGTGCTGATGATTGGCACAGGGTTGGCGCTTGCCGGAGTGCGCCCGGTCGAAGTGATCCTGGCCGCGCAATTCGCCAATGGACTGCTCTTGCCGGTGATCGCCGGTTTCCTGCTTTACGCGATGAACAGGGCAACCTTGCTGGGCAGGCACGTCAATGGATGGATGGCGAACGGTGCGGGCGGTATGGTGGTTTTGGTTGCGGCCGGGCTTGGACTGCGCATGGTATTACGCGCTATTGGATAGGTATGATTGATCGCGCTTGACCAAGGTGGCTCCTTCGCCAAGAAGCGAAAGCGTGAGAAAAGCGATAAAAAGGGTTTGGCGATGAAAAGCGGGCTTTTGCGGTGGTTTGTACTGGGCTGGGCGGCGCTCTGCGCGGCGATGGGAGTGGCAGTCCCGGCGCAGGCGCAAAGCTTTCTTGACGGCACATTCGATCCCGCCATTCCCACGGCGACCGAGACGCTGGGGCATGCGCCCGGCGCCAACATCACCTCGCCCACCGAAATGCTCGCCTATATGCGCGCACTTGAAAAGGCCGCGCCGGATCGCCTGCGGATCGTCAAATATGCCGAGACGTGGGAAGGTCGCCCGCTGCACTACATGATTATCACTGCGGCTGAGAACATGGCCAATCTGGATGCGATCCAGGCGGATCTGGCGACGATCGCCGCCGGACGTGCGGGCAACGGTGCGGCGCTTCCAGTCACCTGGCTGACCTACAGCGTTCACGGCAACGAGATCAGCTCAACCGATGCAGCGCTAACGATGGCCTACCACTTGCTCGCAGCCAAAGGGGACGCGCGCACCGATCAGATCCTGCGTGATAGCATAGTCATTCTCGACCCGCTGCAAAACCCCGATGGCCGTGCGCGCTTTGTAAACCGTTTTCGAGCGGCAACCGGTATTGTGCCCTCGGGCGATCGCCAGTCCGCAGAACACGACGAACCCTGGCCCAGCGGGCGCGTCAACCATTACATGTTTGATCTTAACCGCGACTGGTTCACGCTCTCGCAGCCTGAAACGCGCGGCAAGGTGAAGGCAATCCGGGAATGGAACCCGGTGGTCGTCTCCGACATCCACGAGATGGGCGGTGACAACACCTATTTCTTCAGCCCGGCAGCCGATCCGATCAGCCCGCAAATCACCGAGGCTCAGCGCCGCGCCTACGAGATCATCGGGCGCAACAATGCGGCCTATTTCGATGCGATGGGACAGCCCTATTTCACCCGCGAGGTCTATGACCTGTTCTATCCCGGCTATGGTGACACCTGGAACACGCATCACGGCGCAATTGGCAGCACGTATGAGCAGGCCTCGGCGCGCGGACTGGTGTTTGACCGGCGCGATGGCAACACGCTCACCTACCGCGATGGCGTGCGCAACCATTTCATGGCGAGTTTCGCAACTGCCGAAGCGGTGGCGCAGAATGCGCAGCGTTTCCTTGCCGACTTTGCCGATTACCGGGCGGCGAATGCGGGCGGCGCGGCTGGGCGCGGAGCCTATGTGATTGACCTAGCAACGCGGCGCTGGAACGCGGAAAGCCTGGGCCGCCGACTTGCCGCGCAAGGGATCACCGTGCTGCGTCAGGGGCGAGCCGCGAGCGTTTGCGGGCGTTCCTACCCGCACGGCTATCTGGCCATTCCGCAGGCACAGCCCGCCGCCCGCCTGGTGCGCGCGCTGCTCGATCGCAACACCGAATTGCCGCGCGATTTCGTTGCCGAGCAAGAGGCGCGGCGTGGCGAAGACCTTGCTCATGAGCTTTACGATGTGACAGCGTGGTCGGTGGGGCTCATGTCAGGCGTGGATGTAGCCGAGTGCGGGTCCGCCGTCAGCGGTGAGACGCTGAGCGCCACGGCCCCCATCGCGCCGGTCGCGGGCGGCGCGGGCGATTTTGCGATTGCGGTGCCGTGGACGGATAGCGGGCAGGCCCGGCTTGTTGCTCTTGCGCTGCGCGAAGGATTTGAAGCGCGCGTTACCGATGAGGCTTTCACATCAGGTGGTCGCGAATATCCGCGCGGCACGGTCGTCTTCCCGGCTGGCACCAATGATGAGGGCGCGCTGAGCGCATCGGGCAGCTCCTCGCCGACGCGATCGGCGCTGAGACCGCGCGGCTCTCCTCCGGCTGGGTCGAGGATGGCCCCAATCTGGGCAGCGCCAGCTTTGTGCGCCTCTCCATGCCAAAGGTCGCGATGGCCTGGGACGAAGGCATTTCGCAATTGAGCGCAGGCGCGATGCGCTATGTGCTTGAACGGCGCCTGGGCCTGCCGGTGACGCCCATTCGCAGCCAGCGCCTGGGCGGCGCAGATCTGGAGGATTACGACGTAGTGATCGTCCCCGAAGGCACTCCGGATCGCGCCATTGTGCGCAACCTTGATCAATTTGTACGCGATGGCGGCGTGCTGGTTGCGATTGGCCGCAGCCTTGGCGCGTTCTCGCGCGGGGACAGCCCTCTGCTGGCGGTCAAGCGCGAGGCGGGGCTGGGGCTCGACCTCTCCAGCCCTGAAGGCGAAGGAAGCGGCCTTGCCGAGGCGAGCGCGATTGAAAGCGAGGCGGAATATCGCGAACGCATCCGTAATCAGCAGGCGCTGCCCGATACACTGCCAGGTGCGCTGCTCAACGTCGTTGGCGATCCCAACATTTTCCTGTCAGCAGGCTATGATGATGGCGCGGTGGTGAACGCAACGGGCTCAGCGATCTACACCCCGCTGGACCGGGCGAACGGGATTAACGCGATCCGCTTTGCGAGCGCTCAGGACCTGATCGCCAGTGGCTATGTCTGGGGTCAGAACCAGCGCCAGATGGCATTCAAGCCCTATCTGATGGCACAGCCCAGCGGGCAGGGGGTGACGATCGGCTTTGTGCACGATCCCTCGACCCGCGCCTATCTCGATGGGCTGGACCTGATGATCGCCAATGCAGTGCTGGTAGCGCCTTCGCGCATTCGCTGATCAATCGCCGCGAATTGCCTCGCTTCCGCTTCATTAACGTTTGACCATGACGGTGCCGTGCGCGCCCGGCGCGGGGGTGCCGTGTTGAGTGCACGAGTTTTACGCGCTAAGTGGATCGGTGAAACGACGGCGCGGTTTCGTCCTTTAATCGGGCAAATCGCGCAATGATTGAGGCGTGCAGGCCGATGTTGGCTTGTCATAGCTTACGATGGTTGTAGGACAGGGCCATCAGGTAGCAGGGTCGCATCGAGCGGCGAAACAGACCGCAAAAGCGGCCAATCGTCGTACCTTGGCTTCGCGTTCGACACAGCGGAGCGAAAGGCGTCATTACTGGCCTTGATCGCCTGTCGAGCGTTCGAGGTCAGTTGGGGGGGACAGTTTTGGCGAGCGATTGCAAATTTTCATCCGCATTCTTGGGCGCATCCCGTTCGCGCGCCGCAAGCCGATTGCGCCAGACAGCCTCAAAGCGCGCGCTGGGAATAGCGGCCTGCGCTGCGATGCTGGTACCCGCCAGTGCCGTGCACGCGCAAGCAGGGGCCGCGCCGCAGACGCCGCCGCAGATCGCGCCGCCCAATCGCAC
>JBCBKF010000225.1:0-4027 GCA_038522255.1 Pseudomonadota bacterium | reverse complement strand
CCCGGTGTGCACGCCCATCGGATCGACATTTTCAATTGCACAGATGATGATGGCGTTGTCCGCGCGGTCACACCGGGGATTCGATTACCATCGCTCCCGCACTGACGCTGACAGACAAGGAATACCAGATCATGCGCAGCGCCAGCATTGCCGTGCTGCGTGAAATTGGCGTTGAGACGGGCGGTTCCAACGTGCAGTTCGCGGTCAATCCCAAGGATGGCCGGTTGGTCGTTATCGAGATGAACCCGCGCGTCTCGCGCTCATCCGCTCTCGCTTCGAAGGCAACCGGTTTCCCGATTGCGCGCGTCGCGGCCAAACTGGCCGTCGGCTACACTCTGGATGAGATTGATAACGAGATTACCGGGGCCACACCGGCAAGCTTTGAGCCGACGATTGATTATGTGGTGACAAAGATCCCCCGCTTTGCCTTTGAAAAGTTCAAGGGCGCAGAGCCGGATCTGTCAACCGCGATGAAATCGGTTGGCGAAGTGATGGCGATTGGCCGCAATTTTTCCGAGTCCATGCAAAAGGCGCTGCGCGGGCTGGAAACAGGCCTTGATGGTTTTAATCGTGTGCCCGAGCTTGAAGGGGTCGCCAAGGATGTCATCACTGCCGCGCTCAGCCGCCGCACACCGGATCGGCTGCTCAAGGTGGCGCAAGCGTTTCGCGAGGGGCTGACGCTGGAGGAAATCCAGGCGGTGACCGGTTTTGATCCGTGGTTCCTGCGCCAGATCGAGGATATCATTGCCGCTGAACGCGAGGTGCAATCCGATGGCTTGCCAAGCGATGCGGCGGGCTTGCGGCGGTTGAAGAGCATGGGCTTTTCCGATCAACGCCTTGCGACCTTGGCGGTGCGCTCGGTGGGGGTAAAGGATGGGCTGGCTGAGACGCAGGCGAAGCGCTCGGGCCTCCTCCACGATGCGTTGCAAGCCATGGCCGGAGCGACCAGCGCGGACGAAGTGCGCGCGCTGCGCGAAAAGCTGGGTGTTGTCCCGGTATTCAAGCGGATCGACAGCTGCGCGGCCGAGTTCGAGGCGATCACGCCGTACATGTACTCGACTTACGAAGCGCCCAGCTTTGGCGAACCGGAATGCGAAGCGGCACCCTCGGATCGCAAGAAAGTCGTCATTCTGGGCGGCGGGCCCAACCGGATCGGACAGGGGATCGAATTCGACTATTGCTGCGTGCACGCGTGCTTTGCGCTAGCCGTGCAGGGGTATGAAACGATCATGGTCAACTGCAATCCGGAGACCGTCTCTACCGATTACGATACCTCCGACCGGCTTTATTTCGAGCCGCTGACCGCGGAAGACGTGCTCGAAATCCTACGGGTCGAGCAGCAGTCTGGCGAATTGCTGGGCGTGATCGTGCAGTTCGGCGGGCAGACTCCGCTCAAACTTGCGAAGGCCCTTGAGGATGCAGGGATCCCAATCCTGGGCACCAGCCCCGATGCCATCGATCACGCCGAAGACCGTGAGCGGTTTGCTAAACTGGTCAACAAGCTGCGCCTCAAACAACCCGAAAACGGGATTGCCTATACTCGCGATGAGGCCGCGGCGGTCGCTGCGCGGATCGGCTATCCGGTGTTGCTGCGCCCGTCGTTCGTGCTGGGTGGCCGAGCGATGGAGATCGTCGATTCCGAAGCGCAGCTTGATGATTACATCAAGACCGCAGTCACGGTGTCGGGCGAGAGCCCGGTGCTGGTGGATCAGTACCTGCGCGATGCAATCGAGTGCGATGTCGACGCTTTATGCGATGGCGAAGAGGTCCGCGTGGCGGGCGTCATGCAACATATTGAAGAAGCTGGCGTCCATTCCGGCGACAGCGCGTGCACGCTTCCGCCTTATTCCCTGCCGCCTGAAATAGTGACGGAAATGGAAAGCCAGGCCGATGCTCTTGCCCGCGCGCTGCAGGTGAAAGGCCTGATGAACGTCCAGTTCGCGGTCAAGGATGGCGAGGTCTATCTCATCGAGGTCAACCCGCGCGCGAGCCGCACGGTCCCGTTTGTCGCTAAAGCCATCGGCCAGCCCGTCGCCAAGATTGCCGCACGCGTGATGGCGGGCGAAAAGCTGAGCGCGTTCGAACCCTTCAGACGCGAATTGTCCTACATGGCAATCAAGGAAGCGGTCTTCCCGTTTGGTCGTTTCCCCGGCGCTGATCCGGTGCTGACCCCGGAAATGAAGTCGACCGGGGAAGTCATGGGCATCGACCAGACCTTTGAAGCGGCGTTCCTCAAGTCTCAACTGGGAGCTGGCATGGCCCTTCCTCAACAAGGCACTGTCTTTGTCTCTGTGAAAAATTCGGACAAGCCCGTGATCGTACCGGCGGTGCGCAGTCTTTTGCAGCGCGGTTTCACCGTGATCGCCACAAGCGGCACGCAGAGCTTCCTTGAAGAACAGGGTCTTACCGTTGAACGGGTGAACAAGGTTGCAGAGGGACAGCCCCATATTGTCGACAAGATCATCGATGGCGAGGTGGCCTTGATCTTCAACACGACGGAAGGGTGGCAATCGCTGCTCGATTCCAAATCGATCCGAGCCACAGCGCTGGAAAAGAAGATACCTTACTACACCACGGCCACTGCGTCCTGCGCGGCGGCGGCGGCGATTGCAGCAATTGCACCCGATCAGCTTGAAGTTCGCTCGCTGCAAGACTACTATTGTTAAACCAAAGCCCACCATCCCCCCACATTTCGGCGCAAGCGGTCCGCTCATCGGTGAGCGGTCAAAGTCGAAATGACGCTTTATGAAAAGGCATAGGCGGGCGGTGTGCAGGATTTAGAAAGAGACGGTAATGGCGACGATGGAAAAAGTTCCGATGCTGGCTGAAGGCTACGAGCTGCTGATGACAGACCTCAAAGCTCTGCGCGAGGAACGCCCACGGATTGTCCATGCAATTGAAGAAGCGCGCGCACACGGTGATCTTTCGGAGAACGCCGAATACCACGCTGCAAAGGAGCGTCAGGGCCAGGTCGAAGCGCAGATCGCTGAACTGGAAGACAAGGTCAGCCGCGCGCAGATCATTGATCCGCAGACGCTTTCGGGCAACAAGGTTGTCTTTGGCGCGACAGTGACGCTGCTTGATGAAGACGACAAGCCGTTGAAATATCAGATTGTTGGCCAGGCAGAGGCGAATGCCGCTGAGGGGCGCATCTCCTACAATTCGCCGATCGCGCGGGCGCTGATTGGCAAGCAGGTGGATGACGAGATCGAGGTGACTGTCCCTTCGGGTGACAAGTTCTACTTGATTGAGAAAATCGAGTTCGTCTGAGGATGCGCTCTAAGGGCTTTAGAAAAGGCTCTTTTCCATCCCGAAATTGTGGATCGCGATCGAGCGGCTCTCGTGTTCGATCGTGAAATCGCGCCTTTTCACAATTGCGTACCCCGCCCGTTCGAACGCCGCGACGGCCAGTTCGCTCGCCTCTGTATAGAGCCGGGGAATGTCGATGGCACGCGCGCATTCCTCGGCCAGATTCAACAACGCATCGGCAAGGCCATGGCGCGTGTGGTCGGGATGGCAATACAGCATGTCGAGATGGCCGTCGCCAGCGCTATCGACTTCCAGCAAAGCGTAAGCAACAGGCGGACCTGCACTGGGCACGGCCACGAAGATGAAGGCCCCGTCTGCGGCGCGCTGTGCAAATTGACAGCGTGCCTCATGCCGAGCGGCCCATGCATCCACCTGATCCTTTGAATAGCGTGCGGTGCCAATCTCGCGGATCGCCACGCGCGTGATGTCAATGAGCGCCGCGTCATCGCCGGGTTGATAAAGACGCAGCGCGTAGGCCCCCGGCGAGCCGGGATGCGCGATCATTACGCGTCGGGCGTCAGCAGCTTGTGAATGTGAACCACCACATACTTCATCTCGGCATCGTCAACGGTACGCTGCGCTTGGCCGCGCCAGGCTTCGACGGCGGCATCGTAGGAGCTGTAGACGCCCACTGTGTGGATGCCCTCAGGATCGACGAATTCGTAGCCGCGCGGATCTTTGACACGGCCGCCCATGACCAGGTGAAGCTTTTGCGCGG
>JBCBKF010000224.1:0-4043 GCA_038522255.1 Pseudomonadota bacterium | reverse complement strand
CAATGCCGACCTGATCGATGGCGTGAAGATGGCGCCCAGCGGCACCATCGCCCATGCCGAGCTGCAACGGCGCGGCTTTGGGATCAATCCCTATTGATGGCGCCCGCTCGCGCGCTGTCAGCCGCACCAATCGGTCGGGCGTGCATCCCACCCGGTGGGGCTGGCAAGGCCATCACTGATCATCACTTCAGCCAGCGCAATCCGCCCGCGTTCAGGATCGACCCGGCTGAGCGCGCGGAGCTCCCGGCCATAGCGATCGCGAGGCGGTTCGGCGCCGCCGGTCCAATCAAACGGGCCCTCCTCCAGCCACTCGAGCAACCGTTGGCGCGCGGTGAGGGCGATGGTGCGTTCAGCTTCGCACGCCCCATCAAGCTCGGGTGCGTCAAAGCCGGTCAGGCGGATCCGGCGGGTCGCTTGCCCTTCCCCAAGCAGCACGGTGTCGCCATCGATGACGCATCCCGCTGCGCGCTGACCGCTTTGCGATGGCGCCGCGCACAAAGCGAAGGTGTGACGCACGGGCTCCCAGTTTTGCTCGGAGACCACGGGGCGCACCGCGAACCACCAGACCGCCGAGACGATTGCCACCAGGGTCGGCACGCGCCACAGGTTCCACCACGCCAGGAGCCCGGAGCGCGAGCGAGAACTTGCACCAGAGCGGCGGAAGCGAGGCGGACGGGGCGAAGTGCGGCGCTTGGTGGTCGAGCGGGGGCGGCGGTTAAACATCAGCCTCCGCAGTTTAACACGTCTTCGCCGGTTTCCTACCTTGCTGCGTGGTGCAATCTGAGGCCGAAGGCTCGCCCTGCTGTGGGATTGGCCATTGAGAAATGGTCAGGTGTCCGTCGGACGGCGCGGCTGGCTGCGGCGATCCTTCCCCGAACGACGATCAGATTTGCGCCGATCCTCGCCTTCAAAAGGCGCTTGTTCCTTGCGGCGATCACCTTTGCGGCGCCCGCCCTCTTCGGGGTCAGAATTGTCCATCGCGCCGGCCTTCCATTCGCAGCGTCGTACCCTATTGGGTTTCCCCCCGTTATGCGACCGTAACCATCGCCAAAATTGGATAAAAGCGACACGCTGAAGCGACTATCAACAGAAAAGCCGCCGGAGCGCTCCTGCCCCGGCGGCTTTCTCAATTCGCCATCCCGCAAGCGCGGGACTGATGTCAATTTAGGCTTCGATCGGTTCGAGCGAACCTGTGCCGCTCGGCGTTTCGATGCCTTCGCATGTGCCAGCATCGACGTAGGTCCAGGCGTTGCCCTGATAATCGACAACGCTGGTGCCCGCGCAGCTGGTGCCTTCGCCCGCAGCGCAATCGTTCTCACCGGCGAGGCTTACGCCGTAGCACTTCTCTTTCTCACCGGTTGATGCAGCGGCAACCGTTTCAGCGCCCTCGCTGGCATCCGCAGCAGCAGCTTCGGTGGGTGCATCCGCGCCACCTGAGCAAGCCGCGGCAAGACCAGCGGCAGCCGCCAGAGCGATCGAACCTTTGATGCGTGATGTGTTCATTTCTTCCTCCTCAAATCCATTCCTCCGAGCCCTTGTGGCCGCGGAGCTGATCCAGATGGGTCGTCCAAGCTGGCTGGTTGCATGCCTTTGATTCGTGCACACCCCCGCCGAGCTTTCCGTAAAGAACACAGGCGTGGTTACATTGCCAAGTGAAAAACCTGCAAGAGGAGCGTTCTGCAAGGCGCCACGAGCGCTTTCCTAACCTTCATAAAGCCGCTAGGCGCGCAACCCTGATGTTGTCTTCAGAGCCCTCTCAAGACCAAAATGCAAGCCGGATGCTTGCCAAGGCGCAAACGCTGATCGAAGCGCTGCCCTATTTTCAGCGTTATGCGGGGCGAACATTCGTGGTGAAGTATGGCGGGCATGCCATGGGCAACGCCGAGGCTGCGCGCGACTTTGCCGAGGATATCGTGCTCTTGAAGGCTGTCGGGATCAATCCGGTGGTTGTCCATGGGGGCGGTCCGCAAATCGGCGAAATGCTGGGGCGCTTGGGCGTTGAAAGCACTTTTGTCGATGGCTTGCGCGTAACCGACGCGGCAACCGCCGAGATTGCCGAGATGGTCCTCTCAGGCGCGATCAACAAGCAATTGGTTGGCTGGATCACCGAAGCAGGCGGCAAGGCGATCGGCATTTCGGGGAAAGACGGATCGCTTGTCACTGCGCGCAAAGTCAGCCGCACCGCGCGCGATCCCGAAAGCCTAATTGAGCGTGTTGTGGACCTGGGCTTTGTGGGTGAGCCCGCGCGCGTTGACACCACTGTGATCGATACAGCCGTCCAAGCCGGGATGATCCCGGTGATTGCGCCGATCGCGGGCGGCGAGGATGGCGCGACGTATAACATCAACGCTGATACCATGGCGGGTGCCATTGCGGCGGCGCTTGGTGCAGCGCGGCTCTTCCTCCTAACGGATGTTGCTGGCGTGCTGGATGGCGATGGTCAGCTCCTGAGCGATCTCACGCCTGCAGACATTGCCCGGCTCAGCGATCAAGGCGTGATCTCGGGCGGGATGGTTCCCAAGCTGGAGACCTGCGTGCGCGCTGTTGAGGCGGGGTGCGAAGCTGCGGTTGTGCTTGACGGGCGCGTGCCGCACACGATGCTGCTTGAGTTCTTCACGGCGCGCGGCGCGGGCACCTTGGTGCAAAAGGAACAAACCTAAGCGTGGTTTAGCAGATGACCCGCGATCTTGAATCCCATGACATGCAAGACTAGCTAAAGGCGTGTTAGTAGGGTAATACGCTCAAACCAGCCAAAGCTCAGGAAGCCCATCGATTATGCAAGGATTGCTCGTACTTTATCAGATCATCGCTCTGCTTACGCAGGTGCTTGTGATGCTCATCATTATCCAGTTCGTGATTGGCCTGCTGTTCGCCTTCAACGTGGTCAGCCCGTCAAACGATTTCCTGCGCCAGATCTACACCTCGATAAACAGTTTGCTCGAACCGGTCTTGCGCCCGATCCGCAACATCATGCCGCAAACCGGCGCAATCGATTTCTCGCCGCTGGTGCTGATCCTGGGGCTTCAGATCATGCTGATCGTCCTCGAAGGGGTTATGCGCAGCGCGATATGAGCGAGGCCGCAACGAAAACCGCCACTCGGATTGACGGCAAGGCTTTCGCCGCCCGCTTGCGTGAGCGCGTGGGCGAAGCTGCTTTGGCGTTCGCTAAGCGAGCAGGCCGCAAGCCAGGGCTCGCTGTGGTGCTGGTTGGCGATGATCCGGCGAGCCAGGTCTATGTCGGCAGCAAGGGCAAGGCCACCATCGCTGCCAATATGGAGAGCTTCACGCACCGCTTGCCCGCTGATGTGAGCGAAGCGGAGCTGCTGGCGCTCGTTGATGCGCTTAACGTGGATGAAGCGGTGGACGGCATTCTGGTGCAATTGCCGCTGCCAGCACATCTTGACGAGCAATCAATCATCGCCGCGATCAGCCCTGATAAAGACGTCGACGGGTTCCACGTCATCAATGCCGGGCGGCTTTCGGTCGGTCAGACCGGGTTTGTGCCCTGCACGCCGCTGGGCTGCATGATGCTGTTGACGGACCGACTTGGCGATCTTTCGGGGCTTGAGGCGGTTGTGATCGGGCGCTCTAATATCGTTGGCAAGCCGATGGCGCAGCTGCTGCTTGACGCCAACGCCACCGTGACTGTCGCGCACAGCCGCACGCGAGACCTCAAAGCGGTCGTCTCGCGCGCGGACATTGTGGTCGCCGCGTTGGGGCGTCCTGAGATGGTCGGCAAGGACTGGCTCAAACCCGGTGCAACCGTCATCGATGTGGGCATCAACCGCCTACCGCCAGCGCCCGGATCAGAAAAGGGCAAGCTGGTTGGTGATGTGGCCTATGGCGAGGCGAGCGAAGTTGCGGGTGCGATTACGCCCGTTCCGGGCGGGGTCGGGCCGATGACGATTGCGACCCTGCTGCGCAACACTGTCGTGGCCGCGCATCGCAACGCTGGGTTGGAGCCTCCGCAAGGCCTTTGACTTACGCTGCATCCCGCGTGACAAGGGGGCGCTTTTCACGCTGATACGGGACCGATCTTCGAT
>JBCBKF010000223.1:0-4073 GCA_038522255.1 Pseudomonadota bacterium | reverse complement strand
GGCAATCGCGCCGCCGACAAAGGCCATGACGAGCAGCAGGTCGAGAAAGGCGAGCGGGGTCAGCCACAGTGCCAGCGCGCCCAGAAATTTCACATCGCCGCCACCAAGCACGACGACACCCAGCGACTGGCCGACGCCCCAAAGCGTGATGAGCGGGATGCAGATCAGAAGCGCAAACCCCAGTTGCATGGCCATGTCTGGCCAGACCGCCATTGCATTGGCCCACCAAAATACCGGCGCTGCCAGCGCAATTCCGGCGTTTACCCAATTATCAATCCGGCGGTGGCGGATATCGCTGATCGCGGCAAAGACCAGCGTTATTGCCAAGGCAATCAGCAAACCGTATTTGACATATTCCATGATCGTAACGCCCCCGAAGACCCTGGATTGGACCTTGGATTAAGAAACCATGGTTTTCCCGCGAAACACGCGAGTTAACCTGTCTCTGACGTGGTGCTACAGAACAGGGCTTACTAAAAAGTAACCAAGGCTGGAGTGACCAAATTAGCAACGAAATCGATCTTGACCTGGCGCAGCGACCGATTGATCGCCGATCCATTCCCGATGCTGCGCGTGAGGACGTCTGGGCCCTTGCCGACGGGCACGGCGTGCGCCGGATTGATTGGCCAGGTATCCCCGGCGACGGCGTGCCCGGTAACAGCGAACGGCGCGCGCGGTGGTCGATCCTGTTCATGCCCGGGCGCGGCGATCACTATGAAAAATACCTCGAAAGCCTTGAGGAATGGCACCGCGCCGGTTGGCGGGTCACCGCGTCGGACTGGCGCGGGCAGGGCGGCAGCGGGCGGCTGGGCAAGGACCCGCTCACCGGCCATGTTGAGGATTTTGCGATCTGGATCGAGGATCTGGCGCATCTGTGGCAAACCTGGATTGCCGAGGTGCCTGGTCCGCATGTCCTGATCGGCCATTCGATGGGTGGCCACCTGGTGCTGCGCGCTCTGGTGGAACAGCGCATCTTGCCCGATGCCGTGGTCCTTTCTGCGCCCATGCTTGGTTTTCAGACCCCACCACTGCCGCTGACGGTGCTGCACGGCGTGGCTGGTTTCATGAATGCCATTGGCGATCCCACACGGCCCGCGTGGAAGTGGAGCGAGAAACCCGGCGAATTACCCGAAGCGCGAGAGAGCCTCCTAACTCACGATCCGCAGCGATATGGTGACGAGCAATTCTGGCGGGATGAACGGCCCGAGGTTGCGATGGGCCCAGCCAGTTGGCGCTGGGTGGAGCGCGGATACGCCTCCGTGCGCATTCTGGAAGAACCGGGCGCCATGGAAAAGGTTGAGGTGCCGGTGTTCATTTTTTCGACCACGAGTGACAAATTGGTCAGCCACGCCGCCAATGTCCGTGCCGCTCAGCGTTTGCCGCGGGGCGAATTGCTCGAATTCGGGGCCGAGGCGCATCACGAAATCCTGCGCGAAGTCGATGCGGTGCGCGTGCGCGCGATGGAGGGCATTGCCCAGTTCCTTGATCGCGTGGTGCCAGCGCGATGAGCACTACGCCGCTTTACGACTTTGCCATTATCGGTGCGGGCATGGCGGGCGCGAGCCTCGCTGCCGAGCTTGCGCCCTATGCGCGCGTACTGGTGCTCGAGGCAGAGGATGCGCCGGGTTACCACTCAACCGGGCGCTCCGCAGCGTTTTGGGAGGAGTGCTATGGCGGTCCCGGCGTCGTGCCGTTGACGCTGCCTTCGGGCGCTTACTTGCGCGAGCATGGCTTTCTGCGGCCCCGCGGTGGCCTTTATATCGGGCAGGCAGGCGACAAGGCCAAGATGGACGCCTTTGTCGAAAGTTTTGCCGGAACGGGCGTGACTATAGAGCGGCTGGGACGCGCGGAATTGATCACGCGCGTTCCCCACACGCGCGAAGATTGGTGCGATGCCATCTGGGAGCCAGCCTGCGCCGATATTGATGTGGCCGGCCTGCATCAGCATTACCTAAAAGCGTTGAAAGTGGCAGGGGCCGAATTGGTGTGCCGCGCGCGTGTCGCCCGACTTGAGGGCGAAGAGGGCGGATGGCGGATAACCTGCGAGGGCGGCGAGACCCACCGCGCGGCGAGGGTCGTCAACGCCGCAGGTGCCTGGGCCGATACCTGCGCGCACATGGCAGGCGCCCGGCCGCTGGGCATCACGCCCTTGCGCCGTACAGTCGTGCAGCTGCGGGTTGCGCCCGAAGCGCCAGACGACCTGCCCCTTGTCCTCGACATCAATGGCGGATTCTATTTCAAGTCCGACAATGGCCGACTGTGGCTCAGCCCCCATGACGAGATTCCGACAGTGCCCTGCGATGCGGCGCCTGAGGAAATCGACGTCGCATTGGCGATTGACAGGTTCGAAACGGTGACTGACTGGCGCATCGAAGCGGTCGAGCGGCGCTGGGCGGGCCTCAGAAGCTTCTCGCCCGATCGCCTTCCGGTCTATGGACCCGATCCCGAAATTGGTGGGTTTGTCTGGTTTGCCGGCCAGGGTGGTTTCGGCATCCAGACCGCACCGGCTGCGGCGCGTCTGGGCGCGCAGATCATGCTTGATCTGGCACCCGATGCAATGACCGCTGCGATTGATCGGCAGGCCTACTCACCCGCGCGCTATCACGAGGCCAAGCGGCGCAAAGCTGGCTAGCCAAGCCTCGTAAAATCGCTAAGGTTCGCATCGTCATGCCAACTTAATGGAGGGGACAGACCATGGCTCACAAGTTTGAGATTTACAAAGACAAGGCGGGCGAGTTCCGCGTGCGTTTCAAATACAACTCGGAAATCATGTTCTCGACCGAAGGGTATTCGAGCAAGTCCAGCGCGCAAAACGCGATTGATTCGATCAAGAAGAATGGCCCGGACGCAGAAGTCGAAGATAACAGCTGATCGCGCACTTTCGCGATATGCCGTTCAAGACGGGCGTGCTCCTGGTTGGGCGCGCCCGTTTTCATTTGCTCTCTGGCTGCAACGCAGCGCGCTCTGCCTCTTGGCTGGCCAACCGGTCAACGCGCTCGTTTTCGGGGTGGCCCGAATGGCCCTTTACCCAGTTCCAGGAAACATCGTGTCGACCGGCGGCGGCGATCAATTCGTGCCACAAGTCCGCGTTGCGTACCGGCTTTTTGCTGGCGGTTACCCAGCCGCGCTTTTTCCACCCCTCGACCCATTTGGTCATCCCGTCGAGGACGTATTTGCTGTCTGAGTAAAGCTCGACGCGGCACGGTTCGGTCAGGGCGCAAAGGCCGCGTATCACGGCGGTCATCTCCATCCGGTTGTTGGTAGTCTGCGCCTCGCCGCCTGAAATTTCCTTTTCATGCTTGCCCATGCGTAAAAGCGCACCCCAGCCCCCCGGTCCCGGATTGCCCTTGCACGCGCCGTCCGTGAAGATCGCGACCTGCTTCATTGCTTTTGCCATGCCCGCCCTTTTGCCGCCTTAGGCGCTGCTCGAAAACAGGCTGGCACCCGATTCGTGGTAGAATTTCCACCGCGCGGCGAATTCCATCGGGTCTTTGCGCGTCACCAGCGCGTCATCGGGCGTGTCGAGCCAGTCTTCCGCGCGGCTGGCGACGAAGCGCAAGGCGGCCCCTTGTGCGATTTGCGGCAGCAGTGTGCGCTCGTCCGTGGTCAGCGGACGCACGCTTTGATATCCCGCCACCAACGCTGCGCCGAGATCAGCGCGATAAGCGTTGTACGCATCGAAACACCAGGCAGCGTGGGTCACCGCCAGATCCAGAGCCATTGGTCCCGTGCAGGCAAAATAGAAGTCAATCAGCCCTGTTACGCGCCGCCCCAGCATCAAGACATTGTCCGGGAACAGGTCAGCGTGGATCTGCGCGCGCGGCAAGGCGTCAAGGTCAAGCGCAGCAGCCTTGCGTGCCGGAGCAAGAATGGCAGGCAGGTCCGGGTGGATCGTGGCCAATCCCGCTTCCCCGCACGCCTCCAGAATAGCGCAATTGTTCGCAAAGCCCATCGTGTTGGCGCGGGTGAGCGCGAAATCCTCGCTCGCCAGGTGCACACGTGCCAGCACTTCTCCGACGCTGCGGGCCTGGCCTGCGGTTGGCTGAGTGGGGGAGATGCCGGGCAGAAACTCG
>JBCBKF010000222.1:0-4108 GCA_038522255.1 Pseudomonadota bacterium | reverse complement strand
TGGCGGTGTTCGCCACTGTGTTGATAAGCATCTGGACCGAGATCGGCGTTGCGAGGCTCAAAAGGCTGATGCCAACCCCATAGACCAACGCGAGCCAGTAAAAATTGGCTTCTGGTTTGAGGATGTTGAGGAACGTCCGGAAAAAATCCGGCAGCGATATTCGATCGCCATATGTCGTGTTCTTAATGGCCATGGCCGGCTACGATCCAATCGGCGCTGCGACACGCCTTCAAACGCGAGGTCGGGGTATGGTGTGTGACGTCCGCCGATCCCTCGCGCACGCGCACCTCTATGTCACTTGTTAAAACGTCATAGCGTGTCTTGAGTTCCAGAGTTTGATGCATCAGGTGCAAGAATTGTGGTGGTTAAATCACGGGAAGGCGGGCGCGAAAGCAAATCTGACACAAAACCTGGCCTTGTAGGCTAGATGCATCAACATGACTTGCACTTGAACACGAGGTCTCGCAGGAGAGGTGGCATGGTGCAAGGATAGAGATCTCGCAATGCCACTACAATCCCCCAACCCATTGATGACGCAGCTTGATTGTGCCCCGGTTGTACCGCTGATAGCCGAGGATGATCCCGGCCGCGCAGTCGAGGTGGCGTTGGCTCTCAAGGCCGGCGGCTTAACGGTGATCGAGGTCGTGCTGCGCAGCGAAGGCGCGCTTCGATGCCTTGAGGCCATTTGCAAGACCGACGACGCCCTGATCGTTGGCGCCGGGACGGTAATAACGCTTGAAAGCTTGTCCGCGGCGCGCGCGGCAGGCGCCCAGTTTATTGTTTCACCGGGCCTGCTTGATGCGCTTGTCGAACAATGTCTGGCTGATGAGGTGCCGGTTCTGCCCGGCGTCATGACACCAGGCGAAACGCAGCGCGCCCATGCCATGGGCCTTGGGACCGTGAAATTCTTTCCCGCCACCCTTGCAGGTGGGGTCCCGATGCTCTGTGCCCTTGCAGCGGTGTTTCGCGACATGCGCTTCATGCCGACAGGAGGTGTGTCCGATCGCAATCTGGCCGAATATCTGGCTCTGCAATGTGTTGCGGCGTGCGGGGGTAGCTGGCTCACGCCTAAAGGGGCTGAGCCAGCCGCGATTGAGGCACTGGCGCGCGAGGCGCTTACGATTGCGTCGGCTGCGCGCGGGTGAGCAGTGCGCGAAGCGACATCGTGCTGATCGGAGGCGGGCACAGCCACGTGGCTGTGCTGGCCGATTGGGCAAAACGAGGCCTGCCGGCGCCCCGCGCGGTTTTGCTGACGCCTGAGCCGATGCTGCGCTATTCGGGGATGGTGCCGGGCTGGATTTCGGGGGAGCATACGCAAGATGCGGGGCAGGTCGATCTGGTTGGCCTTGCGAATGCTGCGGGCGTTGAACTTTTGCTGGATCGTTGCTTTGCGCTCGATCCGGTCAGCCGAAGCGTTTTGACCATGGAAAACGGCCTGGTCCCCTTCACGCTCGCATCGGTCGATGTGGGAAGTGAGGGCAGAGCGGATCGAATCCTGGGAGAAGACCCGCGCTTGCTCGACATCCGGCCGATTGACCGGTTTGTGGAAGCGTTGCCGCGAGGCGCGCAGCCCGGACAGACCCTGGCGGTGGTGGGAGGCGGTGCGGGCGGCGTGGAACTGGCCTTTGCCCTGCGCAACCGCAAAGGATCAGACCCGCGGCCGAATGTCATTCTGATCGCCGGAGAACGCGGGCTCCTCCCCGATCTTGGCCGTGCAGTGCGCGGCCGCGTGCGGGCTGAGCTTGATCGGCAGGGCATTGCGCTGATCGAAGTCGACGCCTGGCTTGAGCGCGGCGTGCTGCTTGCAGGGGAGGAAGAGGTGCCAGCTGACCGGATCATCGCGGCGCTCGGCTCCGCCGCGCCCGATTGGCCGCGCGCGGGCGGGTTGGAGGTGGATGAGGCCGGGTTCATCACCGTTGATCGCCACCAACGTTCTACCTCGCACCCGCACATCTTTGCAGCAGGCGATTGCGCTCAGCGTGTCGACACGCGCGTTCCGCATTCAGGCGTGCATGCTGTTCACACCGGGCCAGAGCTGGCTGCCAATCTTCGCGCGGTGCTGTCAGGCGCGCCGCCGCGCCGATCCTATCACCCCCGCCCGGCGAGCCTCTATCTCCTTTCCACCGCCAATGGCGAGGCGATTGCGAGCTACGGCCCGATTGCATTGCAGGGGCGGTGGGCGGCCCGGCTCAAAGCTTGGATCGACAAACGCTGGATCGCATCCTACGCCCGCTTGAGCGAGGGCGCGTAACCCGGCGGGCGATAATCGCGAATTACTGGTGGAAACCGGGGATCAGGGGCAAGGCCTACATGAAAAAGCTCGTCATCATCGCAGCGATTGCTCTGCTTATCGCGGCCTATTTCGTCTTTGATCTCGGCACATATCTGACGCTTGACGGGATCAAGCAGGTCGCTGCGGACGCTTCCGTTTTTTACGAAGAGAATCCGGTGCTGGTCCTGGCGGTGTTCTTTGCGATCTATGTCGCAGTGACTGCGGCCTCCCTTCCGGGCGCGGCGATCATGACGCTGGCGGCGGGCGCGCTGTTTGGCCTGGTGACGGGCACGATCCTGGTTTCCTTCGCCTCAACCTTGGGCGCGACGCTCGCCTTTCTCGCCTCGCGTTATGTGCTGCGGGACACAATGGAGAGCCGCTTCGGCGAGCGGCTGAAGAGCATCAATGCAGGGCTGGAGCGCGATGGCGCGTTCTATCTTTTTACCTTGCGCATGATTCCGGCGGTGCCGTTTTTCGTGATAAACCTCGTCTTTGGTCTCACCCGGATCAAGACCTGGACGTTCGCCTGGGTCAGCCAGATCGGAATGCTCCTTGGCACGATTGTGTATGTGAACGCGGGCACGCGATTGGCGCAGATTGACAGCCTTTCGGGCATCGCCTCGCCCGAGGTGTTGGGCTCCTTCGTGCTGCTGGGCATCGCACCCTGGATCGCCAAGGGGATCATCGGGTGGATCAAGCACCGCCGCGTTTATTCCGGCTACGCCAAGCCCAAGAGCTTTGATCGCAACCTGATCGTCATCGGCGCGGGGTCAGCCGGGCTCGTCTCGGCCTATATCGCGGCGCAGGTGAAGGCCAAGGTCACCCTGATCGAAGCAGGCGAGATGGGCGGCGATTGCCTCAACACTGGCTGCGTCCCGTCCAAGGCCCTGATCAAGAGCGCCAAGGTCGCCGAGGCCATGCGCCACGCTGACAAGTACGGCGTCACACCCCACGAACCCGAAGTTCCCTTCAAGAAGACCATTGCGCGCGTCATGGACGTAATCAAGACGATCGAGCCGCATGACAGCGTGGAGCGCTACACCGATCTGGGCGTCGATGTGATCAAGGGCTATGCCAGGCTGATCGATCCGTGGACGGTCGAAATAGCGCTGAATGATGGCGGCACACAGCGCCTGACCGCGCGCAGCATCGTGCTTGCCACGGGCGCTGAACCCGTGGTTCCGCCGATTGAAGGGATCGAGAGCTCCGGCTACCTCACCAGCGAGACCATGTGGCAGGGTCTAGGCGAATTTGACACGCCCCCGAAAAAAATCGCAGTTTTGGGTGGCGGCCCCATCGGTTGCGAGCTTTCCCAAGCGCTTGCCCGGCTTGGCTCGAATGTGACTCAGGTCGAGATGTCCGAGCGCGTGCTGAGCCGCGAGGATGAGGATGTGTCTGCCTTGGCACAGGCTTCGCTTGAAGGGGCGGGCGTCACCGTGCTGACCGGCCACCAGGCGGTGCGCGTCGAAGCGGGCGAACTCATCACCAACAGCGATACCGGCGAAACCCGCATCCCCTTCGACGTTCTGATTGTCGCTGTAGGGCGCAAGGCGCGGCTCACTGGCTTTGGCCTCGAAGAATTGGGCGTTGAGACTGACCGCACCGTCGTCACCGATGAATTTCTTGCCACCAAATTTCCCAACATCTACGCTGCGGGTGACGTCATCGGGCCGTACCAATTCACTCACACCGCCAGCCACGAAGCCTGGTTTGCCAGCGTCAACGCGCTGTTCGGTCAGTTCAAGCGCTTCAAGGCCGATTACCGCGTGATCCCTGCCGTCACCTTCCTCGATCCGGAGGTCGCGCGGGTTGGTTTGAACGAGGCAGAGGCGATGG
>JBCBKF010000221.1:0-4137 GCA_038522255.1 Pseudomonadota bacterium | reverse complement strand
CCAAACGCCCAAACGGTCAGCCAGATCGCCGGGCTCTGGCCGCCGCGTGCCTGCGAGCAGTTCCTTGAAGTGGCGCAAGCGCCGTAGCGACGGATCGTTTTCATAGGTCGCATCGACCGCGGCGCTGATGCAGGCGAGCTCTTCAGGGCCCTCAGCAGCAAGCAGCACGCCGAACCAATCGCGCAAAAACGCTTTGTTTGCCGGCGTGTCAGGAAGCGAAAGGGGATTGAAGCCCGTCGGCTCGCCGGGACAAATGCGATCATAGCGACCGCCAATGCCGCGAATAAACAGCTCTGCGCCCCGGTCTTTGTCAAACAGGATCGTGCGCGGGGAGAACTTTTGCGCTTGAGCAGCAAGGAAGTTCATCACCACCGTCTTACCCGAACCCGAGGGGCCGATGACCGAGAAATTGCCCAGATCGCCATGGTGGAAGTTGAAGAAGAACGGGGTCGCCGAGGTCGTCTCGAGCAAGGTGACCGCATCGCCCCAGTGATTGCCGCTGGCCGAACCCAGAGCGAAGCCATGGAAGCTGCCAAAGCTTGCCATATTGGCGCTTGAGATCAGCGCGCGGCGCACGATGTAATCCTCATTGCCCGGGAACTGTGCCCAAAACGCGGGCTCCAGATTGGTGTCTTCGCGCACTGCAATCGCGCCGGTATCCGCCAGCGCTGCTGAACACGCCGCGGTCGCATCATCGAGCTTGTCAAGCGAGGCTTCGCGCACGAGCACGGTAAGGTGGTGATCGCCAAAGCCCACGCCGCCATTGCCCAGCGCATCGCGCGCGGCCATCATATCAGCGCGCTCAGCGGCGGCCTCTTCGTCAACCGAGCGCGACCGGCGCAGCGCCAGATCGATCCGCTCGCGCGCCGTCGTGCGCTCATTGGGAGCATAGCTCTCGGTGACGATCATCTCATAGGGCAAGCGCAGCAGGCCATCGAGCAGGCCGGGCGAGGTCGCTTCGGGATAGTCCTTAAGGCCCAGGATCGCGGCAAAATCAGGATCACCCGAGCCGCGCAGCTCCATCGCATCCAGCCCGAAGCTCGCACGGCGATAGGGGAGCATGTGGCCGATATCGGTCTCCGGCGTTGGCCGGCGCACGGGGCGCATCTCACCATTGTAGAGCGCGGAAAGCAGCTCCAGCATTTCCGAATTGGTGCCAGCCTTGCTGCCGGGAGCACCGTAATCGCCCAGCACCGCTGCACCATAAGCGGAAAGCGAGGCTGTCAGCCCGGTTACAGCGGCCTTGAGGCTGCGCACATCTTTGGGATCAGCTTCGAGCTCTTCTTTGCCTTGGCGCGAGAAGAACTTTGAAATGCGCTCGGGCAGGCCCGTTTTGCCGCGTGCAGGGCGACGAATGAGCGTTACAAACTGATCGTTGATAAACAGCGATCCGCCAGCAAGGCGTTCTTTCCAGCGCGCATCCATATGGCGCGAGAGCGCATCGGGAAACTCTGCATCAAGCTCGACTTCAACCCGGCGACGGATGACGTGATGATACAGCACAAAGCGCGCATCCAGAGTGGAGCGCAGCATCACCTCGCGCGTCGCGGCATGAGCGTTGAGCGCTTCTGAATCCTCGGTCTCAAACAAAAGGCCCGGCACCTGGATCGAGCTCATGATCGAGCCATCGCGCAGCAGCACGGTGCTTTCATCGACCAAGCGTTCATACGGCAGACGCTCGCCCACAAGCGCTTCCTTGGCGCTCCAGCTGGCCGGTCCGATCCATTTCGCCATAATCAAGCCCCTCCTTGGGAGGCTGAGCATTCAATAACGCATTTACGGGGCGTAGCTGTTGCAGCCCCATCGCTTAAAATTGGGTACGCGCGGGCATTTCGAGACCTTGGTGATCCACAAGTCAAAGATACGCGGTTCGCGCAGGGATGCAAAATAACCGATCAAGTGCATGATAATCGGCACGGGGATGATCCAAAAGCTTTTGAGGATCAAAAACGCGATGGTCGTCACCATCAGATTGATGATGAAGAAATTCATCGTCACGCCCGCAAACATCTGCGGACGGGTTAGCGCGCGGTGCACCGGGTGGCGGATAAGATCGCTCATCGCCAGCTCTTATCCTGCCGCTGCCTGAATACCAGCAACGATCGTCGTCGCGCCGAACAGGATAAAGACACCGATGATGACAGTCGCACCAAAGCGCCAGTTCATCCGGCCTGTCAGCATCATAAAGCCAATCGCGGCGACCGCCATGACGGCGACTGTCGTTGCAACGGTGCCAAGCAGGGTCCCTTGCAACCAGGCGAGCGCGTTGACCACGGGGCCCGCGCCTTGCGGATCAGCGACCTGCTGCGCTGACGCCAGGCTCGGGGTCAGGAAAACAATCAACATCGCGATAACGCGAACAGGCAAGCGTGTAAGTGAAGTCATGGAATCGTCTGGTGTCCTCAAACTCTTGGGCAATCTATCAATTTAATACAGGGCCGTGATGATGTGTACGCTCTTTCAGCTGCCAGCGCTCTCTACTGCCCACTTGGACGCGCATGGCTCGCAAGCCGTCCCATTATGGCCGCAACGTACAGCTTGGTTTCCCGGATATTAGGCACCCCACCCGCGCGAATGACCCGACCGGGCCCCGCATTATAGGCCGCGAGAGCCTTTTCCAGATCGCCATCGAACCGATCAAGCTGCTCGCGAAGATAACGCGCCCCACCCTCAAGATTTTCCATCGGGTCGTCTGGATTAACGCCCAGATCGCGCGCCGTGCCCGGCATGAGCTGTGCAAGGCCGCGCGCGCCCGCATGGCTGACAGCGTTCGCGCGCCAGCGGCTTTCCTGCCAAACCACCGCTTCGAGCAGGCTTGGGCTGAGATCAAAGCGTTGGCTAAGCTCTGCGATCTTCGCTGCATATTGAGTGGGTATGCCGGCTGCGTTCATCGCGGCGTTGGCCATCGCCCCATCGGGCACGATGACTGCATTGAGATCGATGCTGCCATCGCTCGCGTTGGCGTCTGAAGTGGGTGCGAGCGGATCAGCGCTGGGCGCGACAAGGCCGCCGGCAACCCAGCGAGCGCCCTCATCATCGATCACCATAACGTCGGCATGCGCGGGCGCGGCGCTCATGAGCGCCAAAGCACAAAGGCCAAAAGCCTTATCGACATGCCTCGCGGCCGCGAGAATCATAAATACGCCCTCCGGAGCCCCACGCCATGTCTAGCGTAAATGACAAGGAGGTGACAGTAGCGTGAATGAGGTTCCTAGCGTGTCTGCAAATCCACACTTCTATCGCCGCGCCGAGCTCTAGGTGCGACAGATCGGCATTGGGATGTTCCCGGATAATAAAGCGAGAGGCTGAGCAAACAGCCCCTCGCTTCAAGATGCGCCCAAAGCACAAGTCGCGATGCTCGCTGCGGGGCAAGGTTGCCTTCGCCGGGCGAGCCGCTTTGGACGCGGCGTTCTATTATTGGGTAGCCAGCGAAAATTTGCCCTTGGCAAGCATTCTCATCGCTCTGCGCGCCAACCGCCGCGAATCAACAAGCTTCCCGTCGGCCGTTTCCAAAGTAATCGGGTCAGGGCTAGTCATGGCGCGCTCAAACATAGCTTTTGCAAGTTCATCATCACCAGCATGCGCATGAGCGATCCCGAGATTGATCAGGAGTGCTGGATCCGCGGGATCGCGTTCGAGCTGACGCTCGAGCTGCTCAATTGCAATTCTCGCATCTCCGGCCGCGATTTCCTGCGAAGAAAGGGCGCTTTGCTCTTCCTTTTGGGGCGATGCTGAAGAGACTTCAGATGCCGCATTCGGAGCGTACGCGCTTGTCATGAGCAGCGCTACAAAGGTTACAATCATGGTTTTCTCCTTTCGATTGATTGATAGGAGTTTCGCGGGGGTCGTCGCTGATTGCAACATAAATGTAATAATGTAATTTATTCGTCATTTATCAGGCTAAGACGCTAAACTTCTGATGGTTTTCGTGACCGCTTCACCTTAACTGTGACTAACATACAACGGTCAAGCTTGTCATACTTGTCAATTGAACGTCAAATAGATGCAAATCTCGATTATCGGAAATACTGCAAGAATTCTGTCATGTTGCGTCCCTAGCGCTGCTGCAGCGCAATCATTCCGGCGCTTATCTGATTCTTCGGTTTTTGAGGGGACCGCACGCTGTGAAAAATATTC
>JBCBKF010000220.1:0-4145 GCA_038522255.1 Pseudomonadota bacterium | reverse complement strand
CGTTGCACAGCGCCCGCCGAAAAAGGTGATGCGCCGCTGATTGCTGCCATCGGCATCCATGACATAGCATTGTTGGGCTCCCGAACGGTCGCTTTCAAACACGATCTTCGAACCGTCAGGCGAATAGCTGCCGGCGATGTCGATCCCGGGAGTGCTGGTCAGCCGCTCGCTGCGCCCACCGCGTGCCGAGACGCGGTAGATATCGGTGTTACCCGCCACCGCCATCGAATAAAGGATCGTCTGTCCATCGGGCGACCAGCGCGGTGCGAGAGTTGGGCTTGAATTCTCAGTCACCAGCGTCTGCTTGCCGCTGCCGATATCATAGACATAGATGCGCGGATTGCCATCGACATAGGAGAGATACAGGATCTTCGAGTAGTCAGGCGAATAACGCGGTGTGAGTGCCGTCGCGCTGCCCAGAGTGATGAAGCGATGGTTCGCTCCGTCAGAATCCATAACCGCCAGGCGCTTCACGCGCGCATCCTTTGGGCCGGTTTCCGCGACATAAGCGATGCGGCTGTCAAAAAACGGGTCCTCTCCGGTCAGCCGCGCATAGATCAGATCGGAACATTTGTGCGCCGCGCGCCGCCAGTCCGCCGGTCGCACCACATAGCCTTCGCGAACGAGCTCGTCCTGCAAGGCAACATCGTAGAGATAGCATCCCACCACAATCCGATCATCTGATCGCGCCCGGACATAGCCATGCACCAGCATTTCAGCGCCGCGCCCGCTCCAGCTGTTCCAACTCGGCGCAGTGATCTGCTGAAACTGCGGGCGGGGCAACGTGTCGGGCCCAGTGGGCTTGAACAGGCCATTGTTGCGTAGATTGGAGGTGATCACGCGTGCGATCTCGCGCCCAAGCGCCGCTGTACCGTCCGCGTTCGCAAGTGTCGGCTGGTCACGGTCAGCGGCAAAGGCGGGGATGGCGATGCCAAGGTCGCGCCAGTCGCTTTCATCGGTGACGGTACCGCGCAGAGGACCTTCTTGCTCCAGCTCATCGCCCTCAATCGCGAGGGCTTCGACTGCGCCGCCTTCAGCGAGCGGTTCGCCAAGATCCTGGTCCTGCGCGAAACCTGGCCCGGCAAAGCCAAGCGAAAGGGCGAAAAAGATAAGGGGAGTGCGTTTCATCAAAGCCTTCTGTTAAATTCCCATTCGAGCTCTTTCCAACGATTATAGAAGGGCTCTGGCAAGTTGAAAGGCGCAGCCAGTTGAACCGCGCGTATGGCCCGTTCGCAGTGCAGCCCGGCTTGCGGGCGGTTGCTGTCGGTGACGCTGCTGGGCACGTTGCGGCAGCGCGGTCGGCCCTGAAGCGACCCATCGGGATTGAGCTTCCAGGTGACAATCGATTCAAGCTTCTCCGCGTCTGCCCCGCTCGGCGCGTTCCAGTGTGGTCGCAGCTGGCGCGTAATCGCAGACGCCAAAGCGGCGCGCTCTTGCCGACCAAAATTCGCCGCGGGCGCTCTGGTCTCGTCGGTGGTTGTCGAACTCCCGTCGCCGGACAGGAAATCGTCGCCAATGCGGGAGCCTTTGGAATTTTTCTGGGGGTTTTCCTGAGGCTGAGCGGGACTGGGGGGCGTCGCAGGTGCCCGGTCGGGACGGCTGCGCTCCCGCTCTGACGCAGGCTGACTGGTTGCAGGCGATGGCGCAACCGGCGACGTATTTTGCGGATCTGGTGCGCTGGTCGCAGCATCACTGGGCGGGACGATGCGGTCGGAAATCTCAGGCGCGATGGCAGCGCGGCTTTCAACCACCAATTGCGGGGCGGTTGCTTCCAGGCTCACCTCGGTTGCCAGGCTAACCGCAATGCGATCCGGGATTTCAGGAACAGGGCGCTGCACAGGTTGCAGCAAAAGCAGCGCCACCACGCCCACATGCAGCGCCACGGCGATGATGAGGCCGGCAGTGTCCTCTCGATAAAGTGTGGTGACCTCTCCCATGCGCATCGTTCGCTATGGCGGACTAACTGAACCGCTGGTGACCAGCGAGATCGAGGTAAAGCCCGCGCGGTTCAACTCACCGAGCACAGCCATCGTCCGACCGTAATCGAGGGCTGTGTCGCCGCGAAATACGATGATCGGCAATTGCCCGCCAGGCCCGCGATCAATCGCGGCCAGGGCATCGGGAAACGCGCCGTCCGGTACCGCTTCGTTTTCGATGTAGATCACCCCGTCGCTGTCGACCGAAATCGTCACTTGCTCAGGGGTCTGGTCCACCGGATTGGCGCGGCTATCGGGCAGCTCGATCGGCACGCCCACAGCGAGCAAAGGCGCTGTCACCATGAAGATGATCAGCAGCACCAGCATCACATCGACAAACGGCGTGACGTTGATTTCTGCCATCGGCGCACGGCGCGAGCCTCGTGAAGATCGCCGACAGCCACCCGAAGAGACGTTCATCCCCATCAGGCTTTATCCAATTCGCGGCTGAGACCGGCGTGAACCTTGTCCGCAAAACGCTGCAGCTTCGCCTCGTAGCGGTTCACCCGCGCGGAAAAGCGGTTATACGCGATCACCGCGGGGATGGCGGCGAACAGGCCAATGGCGGTCGCGAACAAGGCCTCTGAGATGCCAGGGGCAACCACGGCGAGCGAAGAACTCTCCTGTGCGCCGATCTGGAAGAAGCTGTTCATGATGCCCCAGACGGTTCCAAACAGGCCGACAAAGGGCGCGACCGAGCCTGTCGTCGCCAGAAAATTGAGCTTACCTGCCAGATCATCGGCTTCTTCGGCTATCTGGCTGTCCATCGCCGCGGCGATCCGCTCGCGCGCGGCGGTCTTGTCGACTAGGCGACCACTGGCGGTTGAGCGCTTCCATTCATCAAGCCCCGCGCTCGCCACGCGGGCGGATGGCACCTCGCTGCGCATGTCGCGGGTTAGCAGGCTGTCGCGATCCTTGGTCTCCCAGAAGTCTTTTTCATAATCGCGCGACCGTGTCTCCAGCCCGCCTGCGCGCAGCGAAAAGCCGACGATGATGGTCCAGACCCACACGCTGGCGAGGATCAGGCCGATCATGACGATCTGAACCACGATATCGGCGTCCAGAAACAGGGTCAGCGGGTCAAGCCGCGTGGGTGCTGTGGCAAGAAGCAGGGGTAGAGTGTCAGTCATGCAGTCTCAATAATCCATAAAATTCTTGAAAGCGGCTCGCCATTCGGCTGGCTGGCGGCGCGGGCGCCCGGCAAGCGAGATAAAACCGACACGCAAGGTCGCCTCGCAAAGCTTTTCCTCCCCGCGCCGGGCGACCTGATGCATGCGACAGCTTGCCGCGCCAAGCTCGGTGCAGCGCGTCTCGATCACAACATCGTCATCAAGCCGGGCCGGGCTTAGATATTTCAGATTCATTTCCGCAACGGCATACGCGCCGCCGCCTTCTTCAATCGCTGACCGCTGATCGATCTTCAGCATCCGCAACAGATCCGATCGGGCGCGTTCAAACCAGCGCAGATAATTGGCGTGGTAGGTGATCCCTGAAAGATCGGTATCTTCGTAATAGACCCGCACCGCGTAAAGGTGCCGAGAACCATCAAGAACACCGCCAGGTGGATTGGGTTGAACCATGGTCGGGGGTGTTACCGAAAGCGCATTTGCCATGCCAGCCGGTTTTGCCTGTTATACCTGTTATGTCTGAACAGCGGCGAACCAGTCGTGAAAAGCGACGTCGCACGCAAGCCCGATGTTCACCGCTTCATCACCATCGGACCAATGAACTGCCCACCCAGGATATGGACATGAAAATGCGGGACTTCCTGCCCGCCATGTGCACCGATATTAGCGAGAAGGCGATAGCCGGGATCCACCAAACCCTTTTCCCGCGCCACATGGCCAACCGCGCGGATGAAGCCGGCAATCTCTTCAGCGCTCGCTTTGACGGAAAAATCATCCCAACTGACATAGGGCCCTTTGGGGATCACGAGGGTGTGCACTGGCGCTTGCGGGTTGATGTCTTCAAAAGCGTAGGCCCACTCGTCGTCAAAAACGGGCTTGGACGGGATGTCCCCGCGTAGGATCTTAGCGAAGATGTTGTTCTCATCATAAGGCTGCGTCGCGTCGATCGGCATTATTTGCTCCTACTCGCTTTCTCTTCGAGGCCCGAAAGCCCCTCGCGCCGGTCCAGTTCGGCGAGAACATGGTCGAAACTCACGCCTTT
>JBCBKF010000219.1:0-4191 GCA_038522255.1 Pseudomonadota bacterium | reverse complement strand
ATTGGGCCTTCCTGCTCGTGCTCAATCGAAAACTGAGTACCCGCCGGAATGTAGAGCCGTTGGTTATCGACCTGGATCTCGAACGCCTTGCCTTCTCGCAGCGCTTCGACAAGGCGCTCAAGCTTGGCGATGTTCTGATCGGTCGAATAGGTCTTGGTGACGTCGCGGCTGTCTTCGCTCATGAAAATGGGGCTCCTGATCAAACTCAGCGCTGGCTCTACACCTTCAAGATTGCAGGAATTTTTCTAATGCAGAATTCACCGCTTCGGGCGCTTCCCAGGGGACGAAATGCCCGCAATCGGGCACCTCGACCAGCGTGAGGGGGTCAACCAGTTGATCAAGACCCGCTGTGTTTTCAGGTGGCAGGGCGCCGTCATCCATCGCCCAGATGACAAGGGTGGGAATGGTCAGCTTGGGAAGATCGGGCGCGGTGTAGTGCGCGGGCACCTCGAAGGGTTCGTCCATCGCCGGCACGTGGATGGGGCTGGCGCGGTAGTAATTGATCATGCCGAACGCTGCGTCGCGGTTCTGCCAGTCGCGCAGCAATTCATCACGCTCTTCGGGCTCCATCTTCTCCGGCTTGTTCCAGCTTACTTCCTGTTTCAGCAGTCCGGTGAGCCCTTGATCCTTGATCAGGGCATCGTTGGCCGGGTCGCGAAATCCGCGGATGTACTGGCTTGCCTCGCGCTGGGCGCGATGGGTGTAGAGCAGCTTCTGGAAAATCTGGGGATGCGGTGCGTTCGCGATGATCGCGCGTGATACGCGCATGTGCTGGCCGCCAAGCGCAACGCCCCAGGCAATCGCGCCGCCCCAATCGTGGCCGACAATGGTGAAATTGGCGATCCCCAACGTGTCGGCCAGCATGAAAACATCGCCGATCAGTTTGGCTGGCTCATACGCTTCGACGGCGAGCGGTTTGGACGAGGAACGATAGCCGCGCATGTCCGGAGCGATGCAGCGGTAACGATCAGAAAAGTGGCTGATCTGATGGCGCCATGTGCGGTGGCTTTCAGGAAATCCGTGCAGAAATATGAGCGGCGGCGCATCGACCGGGCCTTCATCGACGCACATCAGATGGATTCCGTTGGGAAGGTGAACGCGGGTCTGGTCCATTATTTCTGGCTTTCTGTTTCGGCTTCCATGTTCTCCATGTATCCGCTCGCCACCATGGCCTCGATCTGGTCGAACAATTCATCGGGAGTACGGCGCATCTCGCCCATGGCCAGCTCGGCGCGTTCGGCGATGATGATTTCGCGCTCGCCCTTCGCGATCCCGTCCAGCATTGTCTTGGCCGCTCCGCCCGCCGGGATGCCGTTGTCAATCGCCTTGTCCGAGACCCCGCGCACCGAGCCATCGGCGTTCAGAGCGTTGCGGCTGACATTGGTCGCGACGGAGCCGGGATAGATGGTGTGGACGCTCGCGCCGTTGATCGACAGCTCACCGCGCAGCGCATCGGCGTAGCCCGCCAGCCCAAACTTGGCGGCAGAGTAGGCAGTGCGCATCGGCACTCCGACTTTGCCTGCAATCGATGAGATGAAAACAAGCGCGCCAGACCCGCGCTGAGCCATGGGGCCGATGAGACCTTGCGAAAAGGCGATCTGCGCGATCAGATCAATCTCGATGATCTCGCGATAGACTGCCATTCCGGTCTTGAGCGCGCGGCTGCGCTGCGAAACGCCCGCATTGGCGACTGCCAGGTCAATCTGGCCTTTCCACCCCAGCGCCGTGGCGGTGGCATCGGCAAGGGCGGCTTCATCGCGCACATCGAAAGGTAAGATCAGCGCTTCCCCGCAATCAGCGGCAACGTTGGCAAGGCGCGCTTCATCGCGGCCCGATAAGATGACATGGCCCCCGCGGCTCGCAAAGTCGCGGGCCAAGGCTGCGCCTATTCCCGACGATGCCCCCGTAATCCACGCCGTCTTTCCTGTGTAATCCATCGTATTTTCTCCCGCATCTGTTTCTGGGCGATACTACATACGCGGGCAAGGGTAATCAGCGATCCAGCGCCTGTGACAGGATCGATCCAAGCGTCAGAGGAAAAACGGCCTCGGGCCAGTCCCCGATTTCAGCCATGGTAAACCAGCGATGCTGCGTCATCACCTGTTGTTCAAGCGCTGTGTGATGCGCGGTGGTGATCGTCTCATCTGCAACACGAACAAGGAAGTAGCGCTCATCGGCCTGAACAGGCTCGCCTTCGACCGTGATGAATTGCGGTGTCGTCTGCGCTACCTCTTCACCTGGATCGGCGGTGATGCCGGTCTCCTCAAAGAGTTCGCGGCGCGCAGCGTCAGCAAAGCTCTCATCCCTTTCGCACTCGCCGCCGGGTGTGACCCAGAATGGCGGTCGGTCGCGAACGTCGAACCGGAACAGCAAGACACGGTTTTGCGAGCTTATTACAAGGCACCTCGCCGCGCGGCGTACGCGCAGTGGCGATCTGGTCGTCATTTGGCGGGAGCGCTGGCCTTGATCGCGACGGCGTGGACGCGCTCACCCACAATGTCGCCAAGCGCCGCGATCACCGCGCGCTGGCGAGCGAGGCGAGACATGTCCGCAAAGGCAGCGGCCTCGATTAACAGGGTAAAGTGAGACTCCCCTGATCCATCATCGCCTGCGTGTCCGGCGTGATGCGTGCTGTCATTGATGATTTCGAGCGCGGTGGGCGCAAAGGCCTCTTCGAGCAATTCGCGCATTTCTTCGGCCACAGGGCGGCTCATTGCGGGGTTTCCTTCTTTGCATCAATCAGCGGGTTGGAATCTGGCGTCAGACCCTCCATTCTCAGACCTTATGGCCTCAGGCAAGTTTCACGGACGCTTCGAGACGGTGGACCGTCAATGCGACCGGCCCGGATGCACGAAAGCGGGCGAATTTCGCGCGCCCGGAGTGCGTCCGAACGGCTTTGACGGGCCGGGCGAATGGCGCTGGTTCTGCCTTGAGCATGTGCGCGAATTCAATGCGGGCTATGACTGGTTTGAAGGCATGAGCGCGGAGGAAATCTTCAACGCGCAATCGCCGGTCTCGGGATGGCGGACCGAAAGTGCGGCGTTTTCGCCCCGGGCAGCGGTTGACGGGATGCCGCGCTGGTCGGATTTCGACGATCCGCTTGAGGCGATATCGGCACGAGCGGGAGGCATTCGCAGCCGCTCTGAACGTACTGCCAAAATGGCGATGTCGGGGCGGTGGAGCAAGGCGGAGGCCGAAGCGCTTGAGACCATGGGACTTGGTTCAGACACTGACAAGCGCCGCTTGCGCCGCCGGTATTCCGAACTCGTGCGCCGTTACCATCCAGATCGCAATGGCGGGGATCGCAGCTATGAAGCGCGTCTCAACACCATCGTCGAAGCATACCAGTTGCTTAGAAAGAGCGCCGCTCTCGTCTAGCCGCCCGCGCGCGCCGCTTCGATCGCGGCGATATCAATGTTCTGCATGGTCAGCATTGCCGCTTGCACGCGTGCCGCAGCGGCAGGGTCGGGATCGGCCATCGCCTCCATCAAGACGCGCGGTGTGATCTGCCAGTGAAAGCCCCATCTATCCTTGCACCATCCGCACATGATCGGTTCGCCGCCATTGCTGATGATCGCGTTCCAAAGGTGGTCGGTCTCAGCCTGATCGTCGGTGTAAACTTGCAGGGAAAAGGTCTGGTTGGGAACCAGCGGCTGACCGGAATTGAGCAATGTAGCGGGAAGACCACACAGCTTCATCTCGACCAGTTGGACGGCGCCCGCTGGCGTGCCGGGCACATCGCTTTCAGGGCGCATCACGCGTGTGACCACGCTGTCAGGAAAGGTCGCGGCGTAGAATTCGGCTGCTTCTTCGGCCCCGCTTTCGAACATCAGGAAGATCGAAGCCGGGTTAGCCATCCGCGCTCTCCATCAGCTTTGCATCGATCGCTTTCGCCTCGATAAAGGCGGGACGGTTCATCACTCGCTCGCCATAGGCTTTGAAAGCGGGCGTCTCGTGCAGCGTCCCAAACTGAAGCCCCCAGGTGACCTGGCTGCCGACATAGGTATCGGCCATTGTGAAACGATCTCCGCACGCAAAGTCGTTCGTCTCCAGCCACCCTTCGAGCGTCGAGACCGCTAGGTCGAACGAGCCAAAGCCCGCCATTGCGCGCTGCTCCTCAGCCACTTCCCAGCCCATTGCTTTGCCAATGATCGCCTGTTCCATCGGCCCGGCTGCAAAGAACATCCAGCG
>JBCBKF010000218.1:0-4219 GCA_038522255.1 Pseudomonadota bacterium | reverse complement strand
GTCACCGCAGCGTCATCCTGCGCCGCCAGAGGAGCCGCGAAGAGGCCAGCCATAAACAGCGTCACGAAAGCGCTTTTGCTCAGGAATGGGGCGGGATTGCTCGACAAAACTGGCTCCTTGCGACTAAGCGCGTCGCGTAAAGGTCAATGCTATCCAAGGGATGAAATCCGAATGAACACCGCCACTCCTACCGATGTTCTGGCTGCAAAGGAACAGGCGAGCGAAAACGCGATTGACCGCGTGCTGGTGTTGGAGATGGTGCGCGTGACCGAAGCGGCCGCTGTGGCGGCGGCGCAATTGATCGGGCGGGGCGATGAGAAGGCCGCCGATGCCGCCGCCGTCGAAGCGATGCGCAAAGCTTTCGACAATCTCTACATGGACGGCACCGTCGTGATCGGAGAGGGCGAGCGCGACGAGGCGCCGATGCTTTATATCGGAGAGAAAGTGGGCGGTGGGACGGGCCCAGGAAACGAAGGCGCGCCCAAGATCGACATCGCGCTCGACCCGCTTGAAGGGACCACGATCACCGCCAAGGCGGGCCCCAATGCGCTCGCCGTGCTGGCGGCGGCGGAAGAGGGTGACCTCCTGAACGCGCCCGACGTTTACATGGACAAGCTGGCGGTGGGGCCGGGTCTGCCCGCTGGGATTATTGACCTCGCCAAGACACCCACGGAAAATGTGCAGGCGGTTGCCGATGCCAAGGGGCGCGACCCATCCGACATCAGTGTGTGCGTGCTCGACCGGCCGCGCCACGCCGAGCTTATCGCTGAGCTGCGCGCCATTGGCTGCGGCATCCACCTGATCGGCGATGGCGATGTCGCGGGAGTGATTGCGGTGACCGATCAGGACACGGGCATCGACCTGTATATGGGCCAGGGCGGCGCGCCTGAGGGCGTGCTGGCAGCGGCGGCTTTGCGCTGCGTGGGCGGCCAGTTCAACGGGCGGCTTGTTTTCCGCAACGAGGATGAAAAGGCGCGCGCGCGCAAATGGGGCATCACTGACTTCGACAAGATCTATACGCTCGAAGAACTGGCCAAGGGCGATTGCATATTTGCTGCGACCGGCGTGACGTCGGGCTCGCTGCTTGATGGGGTGAAAAAGCGCAAGAAAGCCTCAGGCGCAACGATCATGACGACCCAGAGCGTGGTGATGCGCGCTTCGTCAGGCACCGTGCGGTGGATCAGAGGGGAACACCGGGTACAGCCGCATCGCAGTTGAGGTGGCGGGGGACAAAACAAGCCAAGCCCCACGCGCTCATCAAAGGTTCACGTCTCGCAGCGATTATGGAACGCCGTGGCGTTTAATCTGGCAGAGTGACTGCGTGCTTCGATCCTTGCTTCCCCTTCCCTTGGCTTTAGCCGCCCCCGCTCTGGCGGAGCCTGCCGCTTTGCCGGACGACATCACAATCGAGCAGCGCCTGATGGGCTTGCAGGCTGAAGAGGCTCCGCTCGACGCAGTGCGCCCATCAATCATCGAGTGCGAAGAGCAGTGCCTCACACCCAGCGAAGCGGTCAAGCTTGCCTTTGCCGCGGGCGATGGTGCGCCGCAGCCGGGGCGATTCCTGCTCGACATCCGCGGCGGCGGGCAAAGTTTTGCGGGCAATCTGGGGCAGCTGTTCTTTGTCAGTTCAAAGCCCGATTACGCCACGTTCGGCACTCTCACCATCGCTTTTGAAGGACACGTCCTGAACGCGCTCCTGCGCCGCGCGCGATCATGCGGCGGTGATTTGGAGGAAGGTCGCATTACGGTGCAGGGATGCCATCAGGACGGGCTCGACAGCGTCAATATGTTCTCCATGGCCGCGCGCCTGTTTGACCGCCGGATCGTCGTTGATGGCGATGTTCAGCTGCAATGGATCGACTGGCACCTTGGTCCGCGCAGCGCCAAAAGCAACAAGCGCGGCGAGCATGAGCGCGGCTATTACCAACCCTGGGTGTGGGTCTACGACGCGGACCAGATCAGCTTCGTCTACGAGGAATAACGGCGCTGGCCGGGCCGTTCGTCCGCCTCGTAGACACCGCGCTTGGCCGATGCCTTACTCAGCTTCGCCTTCCCCTGTATCCATACGCGCACTTTTGCTCTCGATGCTGTCCGTATCCGAGCGTGCGGCGCGGGTCGCCTCGACAAGGTGGCGCAGGTTCAGCCGTGTGCCCGCCAGCGTGCCGCGCGCGTGGTCTGCGCCGACATGTTCTGCCGTCGCAACGGCTTCGGCAAACAGGCGCCCGCCCACAGAGACGACGAGCGGTTGCTCCGATATTGAGCGGCGGCTTTGGCGCACCGTTTCGCGCAATTGCGCCACCTTGCCTTCGCGCAGCAATGCGTCAGACAGCGCGATATCGACCGCGTCGGGCTTTTGCGCCTGCAATTGATTGCTCAGCGCCTCGTCGCTTTTGGGGAAAGCCATCTCGACCGCCCAGCCCGCATCGGTGAATTGGTCGGCGAGGAGCGAGGGGCCGAACATGTGCGCTTCCCCGGGGGCAGAGACGAGGAGGATTGTGTACTGGCTGGTGCGCAGGTCATCGGGGCCCCTGCTGTAACGCACCGCGTGGCCCGCCATCGACAGCATGCCCAATCCCAGAGTGAGGTCGAATTCGCTGCATTCGTCGGCCAGCCAGGCATCGCCCATGGCGCGCGCGGCGGGTTCGAGCAGGTCGCGCACGATCGCATCGCCGTCCCAGCCCTTTTCCGACAGCCGCGCAAACATGTCGTTGAGTTTGACCTCGTCAGCGTCGAGCGCAAACTTGACGACGCGCGGGACGTGCTGGGCCAGTGGAGTTTTGCCGCGCAGCCGATCCAGCAGGCTCGTGGGCGTCTCCTCGCGCTTGCGATAGAGCAGCAGGTCCCAGTCCGAAAACAGGCGCGAGGGCACGTAATGCTGCGAGAGAACCTCAATGTCCTGGTGGCAGTCGTCTCGCTGAACCGAGGACCAGATCCTGTTGAGCCCTTCCGGCGGCCCTTCGAGCGTTTGCAGATAGCGCCCGTCTTCATACAGCAACATGCCGGTGACGTTGTGCTTGTGATTGCGTTTGCGCGCCCGCTCGATCAATGCGTCAAGCTCGGTGGGCGTGGGGGGCGTAGAGGCTTTGCTTTGATAAGTCAGACACCCGATCAGTGGCTTGGTCAGCGAGACTTGGTCGACATTGCGCAGCACTTTTTCATCTCCCTTATCAGGGAAAGGGGCGCACGGTCATGCAACGGGCCGGCGGCCCCTGATCCCACAGCTCGCAAATCCCAGTCTTGAGGGTGTCCGATAGTCTCGCAGAGACCAGCCCGATCCAAGCCAGATATGCAAAACCAACCCTCTTCTTGCCTTTTACGCGTCGCTGAGCCGTCATAGCTTTCCCGATCCAGGGCGAGGCACACTAGAACCCCATCACTGTCCCGAACACGGCGACTCAGAAACGTGCGAGCTATAGGTATAGTCTGCTAGACATTCTTCCGCGTCAAGGCGGGTGCTAATCCTTAGCTTTGTTCAGCGCGTCCCATTCGTCCCATGCGATGGCGCGGCCGGGATAGGCAACGCTTTCAAACGGCCATTCGCGGGCGATCCAGTCTTGCGTCCAGGCGTAAAGGTCGTCGTCAAATCCGGCGTCATATTCGGCCTTGGTCACCCACAGGCGCACCACTGCATCATATTCGCCGATGCCCGGATAGACATAGATGCAGCCGCGTTCGCGCGCGCCATCGGGCGTCAGCACGGCGTAGGCAAAACTCTCGCGGCGCTCGAACCGGCCCGCCTCGTTTTCCATGTCCTTCATCGCGTCTTCGTCGGTGAGGTCCGCATTGGGCCAGCCGGTGGAGCGGGTGAATGTCTCTTGCAGATGCTCGATCGAGGACATGTAGGCTTCGTAGTCAATCTCAGCCAGGTCCGGGCCGAGCGGGACAACCTTGAACCCTTCGGTCTCCACCAAAGTGGGCACGGCGAAATCGGCTGCGACAAAGCGGTCCGCGCTGGCCGTTGCAGCGGTGGGCTCAGCCTCTGGCGCCTCAGCGGCGGGGGTGCAGGCGACGAGCAGCGCCCCTGAAAGAAGTGTCCCTGAGAGAATTGCAGCTGTGCGCGAGATGCCGAATTTCATGCGTGTTGCCCCTTTGCAAGAATCACTTTGGAAGGGGGGAGCTTACAGCCAGACTTCGCGATTGTCTTCGAAGCCCATTTCGCGCGTCAGCTTTGCCTCCATCACTGGCAGCATGTCCGCCGCCTCCAGCATTGCTGTCACCT
>JBCBKF010000217.1:0-4233 GCA_038522255.1 Pseudomonadota bacterium | reverse complement strand
AACGGGAGAGACCTTAGATGACCTATTGCGTTGGCATGGTGCTTGACAAAGGCCTTGTCCTGATGAGCGACACCCGCACCAATTCGGGCGTCGACAATATCTCGGTTTTTCGCAAGATGTTCTCCTGGCAGGTGCCGGGCGAGCGAATGATCGCGATCATGACAGCGGGCAATCTAGCCACCACGCAAGCGGTGGTAAGCCAATTGGAAGAGCGCACAAAGGAGCCCGACGAGCGCAACAACACTCTGTTCAAAGCTCCCACCATGTTCAGCGTCGCAACCGAAGTGGGGCGCCTGTTGCGCACAGTCATTTCCGAGCGCCAGCAGGCCAATGGTGGAGGCACGGGGCGGTTCACCGCGACCATCATCCTGGCAGGCCAGATCGCGGGAATGGAGCCGCGTCTGTTCATGATCTATCCCGAGGGCAACTTCATCGAGGCCAGCCTCGACACGCCGTTCTTTCAGATCGGCGAGACTAAATACGGACGCCCGATCATACTGCGCGGCTATGATCGCGATATGAGCTTTGAAGACGCGGTGAAGCTGCTGATGGTGTCGTTTGACTCAACCCTCAAGGCAAACCTCTCGGTCGGCCTCCCGCTTGATCTGTTGGTGATCGCGAAAGATGAATTTGCGCCGATGCACGAACGCCGCGTAACCAGCGAGGATGACTATTTTGGCGAGATTTCGTCGGTCTGGGGCGACGCGCTGAAATCGGCGTTTCATTCCTTGCCCAATTACAGCCTTGATTCGAACTAGGTCTTTAAACCTAGTGATCTATGCTTAGGGGCAACACGGACTAACTTCGGGCGATTTCGAGTTCATTCCGGAGTGAAGTAAGTACATGATTTTCTTTGTCTAATTGGGTTTGCGCGTTAGTATTCATCCATAACGGAAGGAGTCTTACGTGAAATAACGCGTGGGCGGGCGCAACACGCGTAGCATGTCACGCAAAGCTTCTCTCCATTTCATCGACTCTTCCAGCCGGCATCGTGCAGAACTGGCTCGGATCGGGTTTTCCCTTGGCCACCATTCGGAGGTTTACGGTGACCTCTCGGAACTGTCGATCCACCCCCCGCGCGAAGGCATCATCGTCGCGCGCGATACGGTGGAAGAAGGCGGGGTTTCGGTTATCCTCGAACGGCTCAGCCGGCTTGGGATATGGCTGCCCCTGATCGCCTTCGAAGCGCAACCGCGTCCTGGGCGGATCGTCGATGCGATCAAAGCGGGGGCGCTTGACTATCTCTCACTGCCGCTCGATCCGGATCGCTTCGCACGATGCCTCGCGCGGATTGAAAAAGAAGCGGAAACGTTTGGCCAGGCACGCCGCCGCATGATCGAAGCGCGCGACCGTATCTCCAGCCTTTCGAACCGCGAACGCGAAGTGCTCGAATGGCTGGCGGAGGGCAGCAGTAACAAGGTTATCGCACGCGAACTCGATATCAGCCCGCGCACCGTCGAAATCCATCGTGCCAACATGATGAGCAAACTGGGCGCGCGCCATGCGGCGGAAGCGGTGCGACTTAAACTGGAAGCAAAGCTAGAACCGCTACTGCATGCTTGATTTCGTTACACCTTTGGCCTCGCACGGCAAAGCCGTCCCCCTGGTTTGCGTGCGAGGCCAATTTTTCCGCAGTAGAACTCACTGGCAAAATTGCGCGCCCGTGCCTTCCAGGTGAAAATGATCCCGGTGAGCTGCGTTGTAATCAGGGCCCAGCACCGTCCCGAACCTCTTGCATGCGCTCTTGTGCACCACGCGCAGGAACCTCTGTTCCGCTGAGTTCCCGCCATTCCAATGGTATTTGAGGACGATCCTGCGCCCATCGGCGAGCACAAAGCCTGAGACATCGATGGCGTTGCCGGTTGCGTGCGCTGATCGGCGGCCTGAACCGGCGATGTTGCGGCAAGCATAGCTGCCCATGGTTTCGATCCGGGAGAGAGGGCTGTCAAGGATCTGGCGCGCAGCCCTATCCACGCCATAGCGGGCCCAGGCGCCCAGGGCCGTGGCGGTTGCGCATTTGACCGCACCCAGATTGCTGATTGCGAACTCCGATCGGTCGCCAGCCAGAGCAGACAATCGAACAGTGCCAAGTTTATTGCATCCGGGCGCGGCATAGGTGTCAGGGACAGGTGAAAAGCGCGCCCCGGTCGCTGTCAGCTTGGCAAAACAGGCCTTGTCTTCGGGGTGAACCCGATAGCCACTAGGCGCGGAGGCGACGCCATTGGTCTGCCGGCTCGATTCCGAAGCGTCTGTGCCGCCGGGTCGGTCGGCGCGCGGGTAATCGCGGCCCGTACCAACCTCGATGCGATCCCCTGACGAAGAGGCGGCGGGCGCTTCACTCGCCGGAATAACTCCTCCGCACGCCGAAAGGCCAAAAGCGCTCGAGCCCACAATGGCCAGCCGGACTGTCAATCCACTGGCAAACAAGCGCTTCACAATACGCGGCTTTTGTTCAAATCGAGGTGGTTCAGCGGCATGGCACAGCGTTACCAAAGTCTTACTCGCAACCTACGCAATAGCACCTGATAGCGCGGTATCTCTGCCGCCCAACCCGATTGCGGCGACACGTCCCGCTTGCGCGATGTTTCATGGCGCGTCGGGTGCTTCGGGCAATTCGTCAATCACCTGCTCCCACAGCTCGATCTTCACCCCGTCAGGGTCAAGAAGCCAGGCAAACTTGCCATAGCCTTCGTCGGCGGTATCGAGCACGTCCACCCCCTTGGCGCGCAGCCCCGCGACGAACCCGTCAAGATCGTGCACTCGCAAATTGATCATGAACCCGCCTTGGCCCGGCCGGATGTATTCGTCGTTGGAAAAATGGCTGATCAGCGAATAGGGGTTGGCCTTGGGCTCCTCGGCCCAGGCCATTTCCGGCCCATACGTGCCATCAATTCCAAGCGTTTCGCGATACCAGTCCCGCGTCGCCTGCGGATCGGCCACCACGTAGAAGACGCCGCCCAGTCCGGTGACGCGCGGATTGTCGTCTGCACTCATAATCAAAGCCTCCCATGCCAATCATTACCCGTGCCCGAATGTGGACCGATCGGGCCTGATAGCAAAGGGCTTTGTTTGTGCTGGGAGGGCTCAGAACGCGGTGGTAAACGCAATCATCTCGGGCGGCAGCATATCGAGCACGGCGATCTCGATCACCTTGTCAAATCCGCTCAAGACCAGCAGCCCGACCATAAGCAGGGCACCGCCAAAGACAGGCTTGGCATAGTGGGCAAAGGTTCGCAAAGCCTTGCCGCGTTCTCCCAGCGCCCGGCGCGAGCCATAAGCAAACGCGAGGATTGAGGTCGCAACGCCAAGGCCAAAGGTCGCAAAGATGCCGAACGCGCTGATCAAGTCCTGACCGCTGCTCGCCGCAGCGATGGCAACGCCCAGCGTCGGCCCCACGCACGGCGCCCAGACGAGGCCCAATAGCAGGCCGACAGCGTATTGTCCTGCCAACCCGTCGGCGCGGATGCGCTCCAGCCCCTGATTGCCCGCGCTTGTGAGGGGTGCTGCCGCCGCGCTGATCGCGGCCTGCGCCTGCGGCACCAACAGCACCATGCCCGCCACCGCCAACAGCGCGCCCGCCAGCATCCGCACCAGCCGTTCATCTATCCCCAGCGAATATCCAAACGCGATCACGGTAAAGCCGAACAGCGTAAAGCTTGTCACCAGGCCAGCAGCCAGCGCCAGCGGTCCGCCGCGCGCCTTGCCCAGCGCTGAACCGATCAGGATCGGCACCAGTGGCAGAACGCACGGATTGAGGATCGTCACCAGCCCTGCAATGAAGGCCAAAGCCACGCTTGTCATGATTGCGACCCGTGAGCGCGTCGAGCCCGCCTAAAGCGCGCCCAGCACCACGCTGCGTAACGCTGCACGGTTCGTCTGCGCGATCGAGCGCGCGGTTTCATCCATGCCCTTGAACACCAGCACGGTGGATTGGCGCGGGATGCGGTGCGCCTTCAGAAAGGTCTTCTCCTCGTCGAAATTGACCTTGACATACAGCACATCGCTCGAAAGAGTCTCGGTCCGCAGTTCTTCGAGGATCGGGGCCTGCGCGCGGCATGTGGGGCACCAGTCGGCGTAGACATCGACCACGATTGTCTTGCCCTTTTTCTGGGCCATCATGAATTCGGCTTCGTCATAGGCGGTCCACCCTGCGGGAACGGCGGCGGCGGAAAGCTGCATGGCGCCGATGACGAGCGCTCCGATAGCGGCAATGAGAGCGAAGAGGCGATACAT